>NZ_JBGCCL010000018.1:0-137034 GCF_041262505.1 Streptacidiphilus sp. MAP5-3 | reverse complement strand
TCCATAGAACAATTATCAAGCCACAACCCCACCCAAGACCATGGCCCATCAGGACTATCTTCCGAACACGAACGAGTTAGTCATTCCGTTCGATTTCCAAGCGACCCCGGTCTGCTGTAAAGGCTTCCTTGACACGCTGGCGGCGTAAAGGCATCCTTGACACATGGACGAATCTCCGCGAACCCTCGCCGCCCTGAGCGCCTTGCTCGCTGAGCAGTCCTCGGTCCTCGCCCAGGCGGTGGGGAGCCCGTTGGCGTCGCCTGCGTACCTGGACCTGGTCCAACGCGCTCGGGACGTCGACAGCCTCGCGGAGCAGGTGCTCAAGCTGTGCGTGCAGCAGAGCCGAGATGCCGGACATACCTGGCAGGAGATCGGAGACCTGCTCGGGGTCACCCGGCAGGCGGCCTTCCAGCGCTTCGGCAAGCCGATCGACCCCCGGACGGGAGAACCCATGGACAAGACGGTGCGCATGACGAACGCGGCAGAACGCGCCGTCACCATCGCCACGGCCGTCCTCGAAGGACGCATGGACGACGCCCGGAAATCGTTCAACGCCCAAGTCCTGGAGGCATTCACGGACGAGGTCCGGGGCAACGGTCTGGCGACGGTCGCCGGCCTCGTCGGAGCCTTCGAGGGATTCGGCGAGGGCGAGCCGTTCGTCCGCCGCGTCGGTGACCACACGGTCGTCGACATTCCGCTGCGCTACGAGGCCGGCGACATGAAGGCCCGCGTCGCGTTCGACGCAGACGAGAAGGTTGCCGGGATCTTCATCCTCACCCCTGAAACCCCGTGAAACACCGCTCCATAGAGCAACTGGCTGAATATCAGGAGACATAGATGGGCGTGAACACGGTCGCCTACGACGACGGTCTGATCCTCTGCAACGATCAAGGAATCACCATCCGTCGCTACTACCCATGGGGATCCAAGCAGATCCCCTACGCCGCCATCAAAGGCGTCCAGACGCTCTCCCTGACCGGCCCGAACGCGATCCGCCGGTGGCGCATCTGGGGCTCGGGCGACTTCATCCACTGGTGGAACCTCGATCCGCGGCGTCCCAGGAAGGACACCGCGCTCGTCATCGACGCGGGAGGCCGCGTGCGTCCCACCATCACGCCGGACGACCCGGCTGCCGTCGCCAGGATCCTCACCGAAAGGACCAAGGGCAGGAGTTGACCACTCGTGCGCTGGTGAACAGACGGGCGTCCTCTGCTCACAACCGCTGGTAGAGCACGTGGCGGGAGCGGCGCCTTCGGGTGACGACCCCGGCGCGGTGGAGGATCTGCAGATGGTACGAGACGGTCGCCGGGCTCAGGTGGACGCGCTCTGCGATCTCCGTGGTCGAGCGGGGCTGGCACAGCTCGGCCAGAATGGTCGCGCGTGCGGCGCCGATGAGTTCCCCTGACGGGACGGGACGTTCCTCAGGCCCCAGCGGATAGGCGATGTGCGGGGTGTGCGGGTCCGGGGCGTCCGGGAGGTCGGCGGTCTGCACCAGGGCCCGGGGAGTGAAGGCACTCGGCGTCAGGATCAGACCTTCCGCCTCGACGGTCTTGTCGAACCGCACGCCTGCGGGAAGGTGCACGGTCAGCGTTCCGTCGCGCCATTCGAGGTTGTGGGCCAGGCGGCTCAGCATGTCCGCGAGGCCGTCGCGGGCGATTGCCGTGGCCCGCGCCGCGACGTCGGCCTCCAGTCGAGCGCGGAGTGCCGGCCAGTCCGGAGCCATGGCCGCGTGCCAGAAGCGTTCCATCTCCTCCGCGAGCCGATGGGCGAGGTGGTCCTCGCCGCGCTCCAGGGTTTGCAGGAACACGCGCGGTGGCCGACGGGAGGAGCTCTCGTCCCAGACGGAGGCGCCGAACGCCGCCGACAGGTCGTAGCGGACCCGGTCCGCCGGCGTGGTCGCGACCTGGTGCAACGCCGCGTCCAGGCTCACCTGGGGGCTCTGCGGCGTGGGCCGCAGGAAGTCCGTGCCGACCGCTCCGACCACGGCCAACAGGCCCAACCGTTGTTGGACCAGAGTTTCGGTGGCGTTGGCGCGCCAGCCTGCGGTCAGCCAGCCCGGCGCGTGGTCGCGCAGGAAGAGGAGCTGCCCCGCCGGATCCAGCACGGGAATCACGAACCTGACAGATCCCAGTCCGTGATGACCCAGAACGATGCGAATCACGAGCGGCCCCCTGGCGCTGTCGCAAGCTCATTAGAAACCCATCGAATCATTCGACCGGCCCAACTGCCCTGCTGTTCCATGGAATCCGTACGGGGGAGCCGACCGGGCCGCCTTGGGCGGCGGCCCGGTCCTGCCGCTTCGCGCTCGACCGGTCCAAGTGGCATCCCGACGTCGCGGGACATGTCGGGGACGTCCGACCGGCCCGGCCGCGCGGGGGGAGGCGTCGACGGCCGGACGGGTGGACTCGTGGCGTGGTGCACGTGGGTGGGGGCGATGGGCGCGGGGTTGACGGTGATGATGCGTGGCAAGGTCACCTCATCGGAAGACTGGAACCCAAATGCCCGCCGCGCGCCGCGCCTCCGCCCGCCGACTCGTTGCCGCCCTGGTCGCCCTCACCGCCGTCGGCTCCGCAGTCGTGGCCGCGCCGTCGGTCCAGGCCGCGCCACGGCAGGCCGCCCACGCCGTCAGCCTCCGCACCACCGGCCTTCCCTCCGGCACCGCCAGGGCCGCGGACGATTGCCCGCTGGACCCCGCGCTGGTGGCGCGCCTCGACAAGGCGATCGAAGCCGTGCAGAAGGAGACCGGGACCCCCGGTGTGACCGTCGGCCTGTGGATGCCCGGCCGTGGCGACTACGTGCGGTCGTTCGGGGTGGCCGACAAGGCGACCGGTGCGCCGATGCGGCCGGACCTCTACATGCGGATCGGCAGCGAGACCAAGACCTTCACCGCCACCGCCGTGCTCGAACTGGTCGACCAGGGCCTGGTCAAGCTGGACGCCCCGATCGTCACCTACCTCCGTGGCGTCCCGGACGGACGGCACATCACCATCCGTCAGCTGCTGGAGATGCGCAGCGGTCTGTTCCCCTACACCGCGGACGCGGGCTTCCAGAAGGCCTTCTTCACCAACCCGTACCAGCCGTTCACCCCGCAGCAGCTGCTGGCGTACGGCTACCGTCACCCGAACCTCTTCGCCCCCGGGACGAAGTTCCTGTACGACAACAGCAACTACATCCTGCTCGGCCAGCTGGTGGAGAAGGTCGGCAGGATGCCGCTCGCCGACTTCATCCGCGAGCGGGTGCTCAAGCCGTCCCACCTGGACCACAGCCACTTCCCCTTCGCCGCCGAGTTTCCGAGGCCGCACGCCCACGGCTACACCATCAGACGTTGACCGGCGCGGTCGCCGACTCGACGCACTGGAACCCCAGTTGGGGCTGGGCGGCCGGAGCGATGATCTCCGACCTGCGGGACCTGCACCTCTGGGCCAAGGACGTTGCCACCGGCACCCTGCTGTCGCCCGCCACCCAGGCGCAGCGGCTGAAGTTCGTCCCGGTGGCGGGCTTCACCGGCGGCGGGTACGGCCTGGGCCTCTTCGAGACGCACGGTTGGCGCGGCCACAACGGCTCGCTGCCCGGCTACGAGAGCGTGACGGTGTACCTGCCGCAGGAGGACGCCACGCTGGTGATCCTGCTCAACACCGACATCCTGTACAAGGGCACCGAGCCCAGCACGCTGTTCGCGCAGGCGGTCACGTCCGTCGCGACCCCGGAGAACGTCTACACGCTCCCGAACGAGGGCTGAGCGTCCGCACTCCCGCCGGCGCGGCTCGGAGTCCGCAGGGCCGACGGTCTGCGTCTTCGGGGTGAACCTGGCACCACCCCCCGAGCGGGTGCCAGCACCGACGACAACGACCGTGCCGCTCCGGGAGGGTGGAGGCGACGGCCGCCGGGGACCCGGCGGCCGGAACTGCCTCCGAGGAGACCCGTGAACGCCCAGACCGTGCCGACCCCGTCCGCCGCCCACGCTTCCGGCGCCGCCCTCGCTTCCGGCGCCGCCCTCGCTTCCGGCGCCGCCCTCGCTTCCGGCGCCGCCCTCGCCTCGCAGGGTTCCCGCGCCTCGCGCAGGAACCTCTGGCGCGGGGTCGCCTGTGCCTCGGCTGCGGCGGCGATGGCCGCCTGGTGGATGACCGATACGGCGCCCTACCCGTACTCCCAGCGCTGGCTGCTCGACCTGCCCCTCCCGTTCCTGTCGCTGCGGCGGCTGGACCGGATGCTGATGCCGTCCCCCGGGATGCGCGTGCTCGAGATCGGCCCCGGGACCGGACTGCAGTCCCTGCACGTCGCGCCGCAGCTCGGCGAGCGCGGACGCCTGGACGTCGTCGACGTCCAGCAGCCGATGCTCGACCACGTCAGTGCCCGCGCCGCCAAGTTGGGTGTCGGAAACATCGTTCCCACCCTGGCCGACGCGCACAGCCTCCCCTTCGAGGACGAGACCTTCGACGCCGCCTACCTGGTGACCGCGATCGGCGAGATCCCGGAACCCGCCGTCACGCTGGGCGAGCTGCGCCGCGTGCTGAAGCCCGCCGGGAGGCTGGTGGTCGGTGAGTTCTTCGACCGGCACCAGATCCGCCCCGCCCGGCTGATCGCGCACGCCGACAGCGCGCGGCTCCATGTCACGCAGATCATCGGACCGCCGTTCGCGTACTACGCGGCGCTGCGTCCGTGCGGCGCGGCGTAGGCCACGTCGTCGGACTCCCGACGCCCTGGGAGGTGGGCCGGACGAAGCAACCGCAACCGGTTCGGTCGGGGAGAGCGTCTCACCGGGCAGGAAGGCAGCTGTGTCGGTGCAGGTCGGGGGATCCGGCTGCGGCCCGGGGGTGACGGATGAGTACACGGCTGGGGGAGGCGTCCGGGAGCCTTGCGGGGCGGCTCCTGGGGACAGGGCTCGCCGCCGTGGTGGCGGTCGTGATGTGGCACATGCTCGCGGTGACGTGGGACGCGTTCGACGCGGCGGCGGGGATCGGTGGGCTGCAGGGGCGCTACACCGCCACGTCGTGCGAGAGCATCGAGATGGGCAGCGGTGACAACTCGTCGACGGCTTGGCGGTGCGTGGGCACCTTCCGGTCCGACGACGGCCGGGTCGTGCGCACGGGGGTGACCCTGCCCGACAGCGACGCGAAGGTGGGCGTCCCGACCCGCATGATCGACACCAACGGCGAGTTCCTCCTGCCCGGCCACAGCACCGTCTTCTGGCAGTTCCTCGAGGTGGCGTTCTGGTGGGTGCTGGGCTTCGGGGTGCTGGCTGTCATCTCCGGGATCGGGAAGGCGGGCAGTGAGCTCTCCGGAAGCACCGCCCTGGTCGGGATGTGGAACGCACTGTGCCACGGCGCGTGGGTGGTGACGGCCGTTCTGGCCGGCGGGGGCTTGCTGCTGGCACTGCCGGTGGGGATCGTGCTCGCCATCGCGTTGTAGTTCCGGTTCGGGTTCGGAACTCGGGCCGGTTCGGGCCGGGCCGGGACTCGGCCGGTCGGGACCCGGGTCGGGCCGGGTCGGGTCGGGTGAGCGAAGGCCAAGAGGTGGGCGCAGGGGCCCTGGGCGCCCGGATGGTTCGTCAACAATCCTCGTGGGTAGGCCAGTTCGACAACCTCGACAGCCCAGGGGAGGCGGCAGCCATGGTCACCGAGCCGGTTCTGGCCAAGCCCGCACGGCAGGACGATCTGCTGCGCAAGCGGCTCGGCTTCTGGTCGCTGCTGGCGGCCGGGCTCGGCAGCGTGGTCGGTTCCGGCTGGTTGCTGGCGTCGATGTACGCGGCGCAGGCCGCCGGGCCGTCGGCGTTGCTGGCGTGGGTGATCGGCGGCGTGGTGATGCTGCTCGTGGGTCTGGTCTTCGCCGAACTCGGCATGGTGAAGCCTGAGTCGGGTGGGCTGGTGCGCTATCCGCTGTACAGCAACGGCCGGTTGGCGGCGGCGGTGGTCGGCTGGTCGATGTGGGTGGGGTACGTCGGCAACCCGCCGACCGAGGCGGCCGGTGTGCTGCAGTACGCCAGCGCGTACCTGCCCGGGATGTACCACGGCAAGCAGCTGACCGGTCTCGGGGTCCTGGCCGCCGGTGGGCTGATGCTGCTCTTCGTGCTGATCAACTGGTTCGGGGTCGCGCTCTTCGCGCGTACCAACAACATCGTCACGGCGGTCAAGATCCTCGTCCCGGTGACCACCGCGATCGTGCTCATCGCTACCGGCTTCCAGTCCGGCAACTTCGGTCACCAGCACGGCGGTCTGGCCCCCTACGGCTGGTCCACGGCGCTGTCGACGATCGCCACCGCCGGGATCGTCTTCGCGTACACGGGATTCCGCAACGTCGTCGAGCTCTCCGGTGAGGCGCGGAATCCGCGGCGCACCGTGCCGACCGCGCTGATCACCACGATCGTGGTGTGCATCGTGCTGTACCTGGCCCTGCAGACCGCGTTCCTCGGGGCGGTGCCGGGCCACCTGCTGGGCAGCGGCTGGCACGGGGTGAACCTCAACTCCCCGTTCGCCAACCTGGCGATGCTGCTCAACCTGTCCTGGCTGTACTGGATCCTGATCGCCGACTCGATGGTCTCGCCGTCCGGTTCGGCGATCGTCTACACCGCGTCCAACGCCCGCAACAGCTTCGGGCTGGCCAAGAACGGGTTCTTCCCGGAGTGGGTGATGAAGGTCGACCCCCGATGGGGTGTCCCGATTCGGGCGCTGGGCATCAACTTCGTGGTGGGGCTGGCGTTCCTGCTGCCGCTGCCGAGTTGGCACGCGATCATCGGGGTGACGGGTACGCTCGCGGTCTTCACCTTCGCGATCGGGTCGGTGTCGGTGATCGCGTTCCGCCGCTGCGAGGTCGGCGACGCGGACACCCGGATCGGCGGGATGCAGGTCGTCGCACCGGCCGCGTTCGTGGTCTCGTCGCTGGTGATCTTCTGGGCCTCGTGGCCGACGCTGCTGAAGACGATCCCGATCGTGGCGCTGGGCCTGGTGCTCTACGGCCTCAACTACTTCCGGAACCGCAGCAGCGTCGGCGACCTGCGGGCCGGGATCTGGTTGCCGGTGTATCTCGGCGCGATGTACGTGCTGTCCGTGCTGGGCAGTTTCGGCGGCCACCACGTGCTCTCGGCCCCGTGGGACAGCGTCACGGTGGGTGTCGTGGCTCTGGTGATCTACGTGTGGGCGGTGCGGAGTGCGGTCACGCACATGTCCGCCGACCCGGACCGCGTCGCCGCGCTCCGCGCGGAGGCCGCGGCAGGCCGCGAGTGGCAGGAGCCGGCGTCGGCGGGGTAGGCCTGCCTGGCGATACACCACAGCCGTCCGCCCCCGGGGACCCGCGCCCCTGGGGCGGACGGCTGTGTGCGGGTGACAAGAGTTCATCAACTGGTTCTCTTCCGGGCGGACGCCGGTCTGGCGGAATCCGCTCGTGCGCGCGACTCTTCGAGCATTGGGCTAGCCCAATGCTCGAAGCTCACAGTTCATCGAGCGCACAGCCCGAAGCACAGAGCTCGAAGCACCGCTGATACCCCGTCACCCACCCCCCAGCTCCCCTCTTGCCTGGAGGCACCTGATGTTCGGCAGGCTCAAAACCCCACGGCCCTGGATCGGCCGGGCCCTCACGGCCGCGCTGCTCGGCGCCGCCGTGACCGTCCCGGTCACCCTGGCCGGTCCCGCGGACGCCGCGACCACCAGCGCGAACCTGATCCTCAACGGTGACGCCGAGACGGGTCAGTGCTCGCCGGGTGGGTGGGAGGAGACGACCGTCCCCGGCTGGCAGATCACCTCGGGCGACCCGGTCATCGACTGCTACAACTCGACGAACGTCGCCAACACCACCACGCCGGGGGCGCAGGGCACGTCGTACTTCCAGGGCGGCTCGCGCGGCTCGTCGGAGATGGTGCAGACGGTGGACGTGTCGTCCGCCGCCTCGGCGATCGACGCCGGGGGAGTGTCCTCGACGCTGTCCGGCTACCTGGGCGGGGTGGGCAGCTACGCCGACGCGTCGCAGGTGACCGCGACCTACCTGGACGCCAGTGGCACCTCCCTCGGCACCAGCGTGATCGGGCCGGCCACTCCGGCCATGCGCAGCAACACCACTGAGCTGCTCGACCAGACCGCGACCGGCGCGGTGCCCACGGGCACACGCTCGATCAAGGTCGCCGTCGACTTCACCATGACGGGCACGCAGAACGACGGCCTGGCCGACGGACTGTCCCTGACGCTGAACACGGCGGTGACGGCCCCGACGCTCTCGGTCCCGACGTCGACGGTGCCCGGCTACGACCACGTCTTCGTCGTCATGATGGAGAACAACAACTACTCGGCTGCCTCGAACACCGCCGACGGCGGCGCGGGGATCATCGGCAACTCCTCGGCCCCGTACATCAACAACACGCTGCTGCCGATGGGGTCGCTGCTGACGAACTACCACGGCAACACCCACAGCTCCGACCCGAACTACGAGGCCATCGCGTTCGGCAACTCCTACGGGCGCAGCAACCACAGCACCCCGGGCGCCGACTGCATCACCAACCCGGCCTGCGCGGCGACGAACCCGGGACTGAACGACAACCTGGACGCGGCCGGCAAGAGCTGGAAGCAGTACGTCCAGAGCCAGACCAGCAACTGCGAGACCGCCAACAGCGGCAACTACGAGTCGGACGACGTCCCGTTCTACTACGACCCGAAGATGCAGAGCGACAACGCGTACTGCCAGGCGCACTGGCAGCCGCTGCCGCAGCTGCTGAACACTGACCTGAAGTCGGCGTCGACGACCCCCGCGTTCGTCTGGGCGGACGCGGACTCGTGCAACGACATGGAAGGCTGCGGGATCGCGGCCGGTGACACCTGGCTGAGCCAGACGCTGCCGGACCTCTTCAACTCCCCCGCGTGGACCACGCAGAAGTCGCTGCTGATCCTGACCTGGGACGAGGACGGCAACAACGCGCCCGGCGGCTTCGGTCCGGGCCAGTCGAACCAGGTGGCCACGATCGCCATCGGCTCGCAGGGCACGGTCAAGGCGGGCTACCAGGACCCGAACCGCTACGACCACTACAGCACCGCGCGGGTGATCGAGGGCGCGCTCGGCCTGCCGTCGATGACCGACAACGACAAGTGGGCCACCCCGTACAACGAGGTGTTCACCGGCGGCGGCGCGAGCACCGGCAACACCGTGACCGTCACCGATCCGGGCACGCAGAGCTCGACCCCGAACACGGCGATCAGTCCACTGCAGATCCAGGCGTCCGACTCGGCGAGCGGACAGACCCTCAGCTACAGCGCCTCCGGCCTGCCCGCCGGTTTGTCGATCGACTCCGGCACCGGGCAGATCAGCGGCACGCCGACCACGGCGGGCTCCGACTCGGTCACCGTCACGGCGACGGACGGGACGGGCGCGTCGGGCAGCACCGGCTTCACCTGGACGGTCGGCTCCGGTGTCACCAACCTGATCACCGGCGGTGACTTCGAGTCCGGCAACCTGCCGGGCTGGGCCGTGCACGACGCGAGCGTCGTCACCGACGCCAACGCGCACAGCCCCACGCACGACCTGCAGTTGACCGCGCCGTCCGGCGGTTACGCCACGATGGAGTACACGGTCAGCGGACTCTCGCCGAACACCACCTACGTGTACTCGGGCTGGGTCCGCACCGGCGGTGCGAGCACCAGCCTCGGCGTGAAGAGCTACGGCGGCAAGCAGGTCCAGGCGCACAGCACGGCCACGTCCTGGACCGAGGAGTCCGACACCTTCACCACCGGCGCGAGCAACACCAGCGCCACCGTCTTCTGCTACGTGCCGACCGGCCCGGCGACGTCCAGCTGCGACGACCTCTCGCTGGTCGCGAGCTGAACAGCTCAGGTTGAGAGCAGCGCGGCCCTGCGGGTGCCGCGCTGCTCACGCGTTTCACCCCTTGGCGACCAGGTGCGGCGCTGCGCCCGGTTGGCCCGGGCGGGAGGTGAACGCCGAGGCGACGGCCGCGACCAGGCAGGCGGCGAGGGCGAACCAGAAGGCGACCGCCAGGCCGTCCTGGAACGGGCCGGTGACCAGGTGCGGGAAGAAGTTGCGGCCGGTCAGGTAGTTCGCCCTGGCGGCGGGCAGGTGCTGGAGCACCTGGGGGCCGAGCAGCTGGCGGATCGGGTTGTAGCCGAGGAACGCGGCGAAGAGCACGGCCAGCGGCGGGAGTTGGGCGACCTTGGCGGCGACGGCCGGGGGCACGTCCTGGGCGACCAGGCCGTGGTCGAGCGCACCGGGCAGGCTCTGGGCCAGACCGAGGACGATCAGGCTGAAGAACAGGCCGATCGACAGCACCATCGCCGCGTTCTGGAAGGTCGCGGTCATGCCTGCGCCGACACCGCGCTGACGGGCGGGCACCGAGTTCATGATCTCGGCCCGGTTGGGGGAGGCGAACAGGCCCGCGCCGAGGCCGTTCAGCGCGAGGATCGACGCGAAGGCCCAGTAGGGGAAGTCGACCGGAAGCATCATCAGCAGGCCGAAGCTGGCCGCGTTCAGCAGCGCGCCCGTGATCGTGAAGAACCGCGAGCCGAAGCGGTCCGACAGCAGACCGGAGATCGGCGCGGCCACCAGCAGCCCGACGGTCAGCGGGATCATGTAGATGCCCGCCCACAGCGGCGTCTGCTCGAAGCTGTAGCCGTGCAGCGGCAGCCAGATCCCCTGGAGCCAGATCACCAGGATGAACTGCAGCCCGCCGCGCCCGAGCGCGGTGAGCAGGCTGGCGAGGTTGCCTGCGGCGAAGGTCCGCAGCCGGAACAGCGAGAGGTCGAAGAGCGGCTCGGCGACCCGCGCCTCGATCACGCAGAAGACGATCAGGAGCGCGACCCCGACGCCCATGGCGCTGAGCACCCACGGGTTGCCCCAGCCGGTGGTCGCGCCGTGGTAGGGCTGGATGCCGTAGGTGATGCCGACCAGCACGGTGATCAGACCGGCCGCGAAGGTGAGGTTGCCCCACCAGTCGATCGCCGCGGGCTGCCGGTGACCGGTGTCCTTGAGCTTGAGGTAGGCCCAGACCGAGCCGAAGACGCCGACCGGCACCGACACCAGGAACACCCAGCGCCAGCCGACCGGGCCGAGGACGCCGCCGAGCATGAGCCCGATGAACGCGCCGGATATACCCGCGATCACGTTGATGCCCAGCGCGGTCCCGCGCTGCCGGGCCGGGAACGCGTCGGTGATGATGGCGGTCGAGTTGGCGAAGATCAGCGCCCCGCCGACCCCCTGGGCCACCCGCCAGCCGATCAGCCACAGCGCCGCCTGCGTCCCGCTGCCCCAGGTGAGGGAGAGCAGAATGGAGCACACGGTGAAGACGCCGAAGCCGAGGTTGTACATCCGGACCCGGCCGAACATGTCCCCGAGCCGCCCGAAGGACACCACCAGCACGGCGGTGACCACCATGAAGCCCATCATCATCCACAGCAGGTAGCTGGTGTTGTGAGGGTCGAGCGGGTCCAGGTGGATGCCGTCGAAGATGTTCGGCATGGCGATCAGCACGATGGACTGATTGATCATCACCATCAGCATGCCGAGCGTGGTGTTCGACAGAGCGACCCACTTGTAACGGGGTCCGTGCGGGTGGTCGGCGGCCTCCGACGCCTCCGACGGAGCGGGAGGAGCGGCAGGAGATCCGCCCGGCGGAGAGTCGGCGGGTGAGCTGTGCATGGAGGAGTCCCTTCGATTGATGCCCTGTGCAACTATTTCAGTTCGAAGGGTCCACTGTCATCAGGCATCTTGTGGGACGGGACTTCTGGGCACGGCGGTGACCGAAGAGATAGGCGGCCAGGTGGCCGTCATGCACCGCCGAGCGTGGTCGCGGCGTCGCGGGCCACCGTCTCGGTGAGCGCGATGCCGGCGTCCTCGGTCGGGTCGTCGTCGGTGAGGACGACGATCAGGAGGCTGTGTCCCGTGGCAGGGGTGACACCGCCGATGCTGTTGACGACCCAGCTTCCGTCGGGGCGTGGCAGCCAGCCGTTCTTGAGCTCGGCCTGCGTGCCGGGGACGGCGCTGACGCCCCAGGCCTGGTCGGGCTCCACCTGTCCCATCAGTTGCTGGATCAGGGTGCGGGACGACCGGTCCAGCGCCGAGTTGCTGGTGAACACCTCGCGGAGCAGCCGTAGTTGGTCGGAGGCGGTGGTGCGGGTCAGTCCCCAGCTGGGCGCGTCGACGCTGGTGTCGGTCAGGCCGAACCGGGTGTTCGCCTCGGTCAGTCCCCATGCGCCACCGGCCTGCCGGAACAGCGCGTCCGCGGCGTCGTTGTCGCTGTTCTCGATCATCCGGGTGGCCAGGGCGAGTTGGCTGGACGCCAGCCCGGTGTGGCCGTCGTCCTGCCGGGCGAGCAGCAGCGTCGCCAGGATGTCGACCTTGCAGATGCTGGCCGTGACGAACCGGTGCGAGGTGTAGCCGCGCAGCAGCGTGGCTCCGTCGGTGAGGTCCAGCGCGGCGACGGCGAGGTGGCCGGGGACGTGCCCGAGTGCCTGGGTGAGCGCGAGGCCCGCCGAGGCGGCGTCCGACGACGGCGCTCGTCGGTGCGTGGTGACGGCGACGCGCCGGACGGTGTGAGGCGCGGTGCGCACGGTCGTGCGGGGTGCCGGAACGGCCGGGCTCCCGTGGGCGGTCCGCCGCCACGCCTGGACGGCGCTCGCCTCGGCTGCGGGCCCCGAGGCCGGTCGGACGAGCAGCGCCGCCAGCACGACAGTGGTCAGCACCACGATGCCGACGGCGGAGCAGAACCAGAGCGTGGTCTTTCCGGACTTTCCCGGCTGACGGGGCTGACCGGACTTTCCCGGCTGACCGGATCGACCGGACTGCGGTTGCGTGATCATGGGGCCCCGGTGAGGTGTGTGCGGACGACGAGCTACCGGTGCGGTTTCGGGAGGCGTGCTGGTCCCCTCACGTGATACGCCGTCAGGCCGGGGCGACGGGGAGGACACGCGGTACGCGGGCGCCACGGTCACACCGACGGGTCAATTGCGGGCGCTGTCTGTGCCGCGGCGATGCGTCGCGGGGGCGGCGCTGCGGATCACCGTGCCCACAGGGCGAGTTGGTGGAACACGGTCACTCTGTTGCCACGCCCGGAGCGGGTTGCTACCTTCACGACCGAGTCACCCCGCCAGAGGGTGACACGCTCCCGCATCCCTCGGCGCCACGCCGTGCACGGGACGCCCCCTTGCTCCGCGGCACGCACCTGCACGCACCTGCACGCCCCCGATTCCCCCGACTCAGGAGGCCGTACGTTGCGCACCCCACAGATCGCCGTCCCGCTCGGCCGAGCCGCTGTCCCGCTGCTCGGGACCGCCGCTCTGGCCGTCTCCGGCCTGCTCGCCGCGATGCCCGCGAGCGCCGCTGGTCACCCCGTCAGCTGGACCCGCTCCTGCTCCGTCGACCTGCAGCCCGGTCAGGCGTTCTGCAACGCCCTGCGGGTGACCGACGCCGTCGAGCACGTCAACGCCACCGGCGTCACGCCCGGCGCGACGCCGTCGGGCTTCGGACCCGCCGATCTGCTCTCCGCCTACGCGCTCCCCGCCAACGGCGGCGCCGGGCAGACCGTGGCGATCGTCGACGCCTACAACGACCCCAAGGCGGGCGCCGACATGGCCGTCTACCGCAAGCAGTACGGGCTGCCCGCCTGTACCAAGGCCACCGGCTGCTTCAAGCAGGTCAGCCAGACCGGCACCACCACCCTTCCGGCCAACAACGCGGGTTGGTCGGGCGAGATCTCGCTCGACCTCGACATGGTCTCCGGGATCGCCCCGAACGCCCACATCATCCTGGTCGAGGCGAAGACCGCCTCCATGGTCAACCTCGGCACCGCCGTGAACGAGGCCGCCAAGCTCGGCGCGACGGAGATCTCCAACAGCTACGGCGGTTCGGAGTCCAGCGCGGACACCACCGACGACACCACGTACTTCAACCACCCGGGGATCGCCATCACCGCCTCCTCCGGCGACAGCGGCTACGGCGTGGAGTACCCGGCCGCCTCGCGGTACGTCACCGCCGTCGGCGGGACCTCGCTCTCCAAGGCCTCCGGCACCCGTGGCTGGAAGGAGAGCGTCTGGTCGACCAGCAGCACCGAGGGCGCGGGCTCCGGTTGCTCCGCCTACGACGCCAAGCCCACCTGGCAGACCGACAGCGGCTGCAGCAAGCGCACCGTCGCCGACGTCTCCGCGGTCGCCGACCCGGCCACCGGCGTCGCCGTCTACGAGACCTACGGCGCCAGCGGCTGGAACGTCTACGGCGGGACCAGTGTGGCCTCCCCGCTGATCGCGGCGGTCTACGCGGACGCCGGCGCGCACACCGCCGCCGTCCCGGCCTCGATCGCCTACGCCAACGCTTCGTCGCTCAACGACGTCACCACCGGCTCCACCGCCACCTGCTCGCCGTCCTACCTCTGCACGGCCGGGCCCGGCTACGACGGCCCGACCGGCCTGGGAACGCCCAACGGCCTGACAGCCTTCACCGGCTGACGATCCGTCACCCCAAGGTGCCCGGCTCGGCCCACGGCCGGGCCGGGCACTGTCGTGGGCGGGCCTATCGGACGTGAGCGGCGTCAGGCCGCCGTGTCGGTGCTGGCCACGTCCAGGCCGCGCGTCGTGACGATGTGCGCGGTGCCGTCCGTGAGGCGGTAGGCCAGGCCGACCACCGCGGTGCGGCCTGCGACGACGGCGTCGCTGAGCGCACGCGAGCGGTCGAGCAGCAGGTCCACCGAGATGCGCACGTGGTCCGCTATGAACTGGGAGTCCTCGGTGTGCCCGGCGGCGCGGGAGGCCAGGATGCTGGGGGTCACCCGCTCGACCACGTCGCGCACGTAGCCGTCGACGGACGCGCCCTCGGTGACGGCGGCACGTGCGGCGGCGACGGCCCCGCACGAGTCGTGGCCCAGCACCACCACGAGCGGGCAGTCCAGCATGCTCACCCCGTACTCGATGCTGCCGAGCACCTCCGGACCCATCACGTGGCCCGCGGTACGGACCACGAAGAGGTCGCCCAGCCCGCGGTCGAAGATGATCTCGGCGGCGAGGCGGGAGTCGGAGCAGCCGAACAGCACCGCGAACGGGCTCTGTCCAGGGACCACACCGGTGCGCCGTGCCGCGTCCTGGTTCGGGTGCTCGGGGAAACCGGCGACGAAGCGCTGGTTGCCGGCCATCAGCATCTCGAAGGCTTCGCGAGGCGTGGGCGTCATGGTGGCAGTCATGCCCGCAGACTACGTCCCCCACGCTCGTCGCGCGTGATGGGGATAGTCACAACCAGCCCGCTTCCTGGGCGATGCGGACGGCGTCGACTCGGTTGCGGGCGTTGAGCTTGCTGACGATGTTGGTGAGGTAGTTGCGGACGGTGCCGGAGGCCAGGTAGAGGTGGTCGGCGATCTGTTTGACGTCCTCGCCGTCGGCGGTCAGCCGCAGGACCTCGAAGTCGCGGGGTGTGAGTGGGCTCCTGCCCGCTTCGAGGGCGGCGAGGGCGAGTTTGGGCTCGATGGCGTGTCCGCCGGCGGCGACGGAGCGGATGGCGCCTGCGAGGACGGCCGGTTCGGAGTCGGTCAGCAGGTAGCCGACGGCGTGGGCGGCGAGTGCCCGGCGGAGCCTGCCCGGTCCGCCGACCTCGGTGAGGATCATGGTCCGGCAGGACGGCAGCTGGTCGTGCAGCTGACGGCATGCGGTGATGCCGTCCACACCGGGCAGTTCGGTGCCGAGCACCGCGACGTCGGGTCTGAGCCGGAGTGCGAGGGGGAGCACCTGGTCCCCTCTGGCGGTCTCGGCGACGACCTCGAGATCGTCCTCCAGAGTCAGCAGCGACGTCAGTGCCTTCCGCAGCAGGAGCATGTCCTCGGCGATCAGAATGCTGATCACGGCCCACCACCGTCTTTCTTCCTCACGGCCCAAGCGCAGTGTGCATACGCCCTGTTGATCCCATATCAGCACATCGTAAGTTCCGCTTTCTGACGGTGGATCGAACATCTGCGTACATCTCCGCCGCGCGTAGATTCGCCCCTGCTCGCTCGACGCGCAGCCGACACAGCAGAAGGCCGAGGCGACGCCGAGGAGGCCGCCGAGCACGACGCCGAAGAGGCCCGCGCGCAGGGTGGCCCCTTGCCGGTGCCGGAGTGCGGCTCGGTACGGTCTGCGGCGCGGCAGGCGTCAGCCTGGGGTCCCCCGCCGGACCGCAGGTGGGAGGGGGTGCGTGACAGGGTTGACCCGGACAGGGCAGACTGGGCGACGCCGGGCCCGGCACGGCGCAGCGATGCGACGGGTGGGGCGCGGTGCACCGATGCGAACGGCAGTCCTAGGGGGAGTCCGCGTGTCCCGAACCATTTCCAGCCTGGCCGGCGGGCCCTTGTCGCAGCTCAACGCCGAGGTCACCGAGGCGGGCGCCGCTCTGGCCCCGACCGGCGATCCGGGACCGGTCCGCGCTGCGACGGACCGTGCCATGGGCGCGGCCGCCGCCATGGCGGTCCTCGACAACGCCGAGCTGCTCTGCGAGCCGGCCCACGACGGCCGCGCCCTCCTGAGCGCCCAGGAGGCGCTGCGCGCGGCCCGGACCACTGCGGTGTCGCTCGGCGCGCCGACCGGGAGCGTCGAGGGGATCGACGCGGTCCTCCGCGTGATCGTCGACGCCTTGGCCGCGACGCGCGCGTCCTCCACCTGACGCGCGACGCGTCCCGGTAGCCGGTCAGCGCCTGCTCCAGTGGTTCGGTCGCCTTCGGCAGATCCTTCGGGGCGCGATGGGCGCCGCCGAGCTCGCACAGGATGTTGGCCGGCAGAGGTCGACAGGACAGGCCCTACGCCTAATTCGGTTGGCAGGGGATGCGTGGTCTGGTCAGGTCTCGGCATGACGCATCGCCCTCGTTACGACGAGTTCGCCGACTGGTACGACGCCTACGTGCACAGCGGGGTGGGCCGTCCGTTCGCGGAGGCCGCCGACCGGTTGGTCGCCCGGCTGCTGGGTGAGGGCGACGGGGGGACGTGTCTCGACCTCGGCTGTGGCGGCGGGGCCCACATCCCGGCGCTGACCGGCCTGGGCTGGCGAGTGCAGGGGGTGGACCTCTCCGCGCGCCAGGTGGAGATCGCCCGCCGCCGTGGGGTCGACGCGGTTGTGGCCAGTGCGGACGACCTGCCATTCGGCGACGCGACGTTCGACGCGGTGGCGACCATCATGACCACCACCGACGTCGACGACCTGCCCGCCGTCTTCCGGGAGGCCCACCGCGTCCTGCGCCCGGGCGGGCGCCTGGCCGTTGTCGCGGCCCATCCGTGTTTCGGCGGTGTCTACGTCGAGCGCGACGCCGCAGGCACGTGCAGCGTCCACCCGGGGTATCGGGTTCACGGGCGCGTGGAGCACCACCCGCTGCTCGGCGACGGCATTCGCTCCCGGGTCGGCGTGGTGAACGTACCGCTGCCGGTGCTGCTCAACGCGGTCCTCGACGCCGGGTTCAGCCTCCTCGCGACCGCCGAGGACGACGGCCCGCAGCCCGTCCCGGACCTGCTCGGCATCGCCGCCCGCCGACCGGGATAGCCCTCGGGAGGCGCAGACGGCGCTCAACAGGGGCAGGTCCACCACCCGGCGCTGAGAATCCCGGCCGAAGGTGGGTACAGGTTGACCATGTACGACACGACCACCGCTCGCCGGAGCTACGGGATCTCGACCAACACCCTCTTCGCGCGCACCATGACGTTCGTCGCGGCCACGGCCGCCCTGTTCGCACTCGGCGCGTACGTCGGCCGGAACCTTGCCCACGGAGCGGGCATCGCCGCGTTCATCGGCGCGTTCGTGTGCCTGATCGCGATGCGGTTCGCGGCCAGCCGGTCGCGGGAGGCGACGGTCGCGCTGCTCGGGGCGTTCGGGCTGCTCATGGGGGTCGCGATGGCCCCGACGCTGGTCTACTACGCCACCGCCGATCCGCACGCGCTGTGGCAGGCCGGGGGCGCGACGGCGTTGTTCATCGCGGGGCTGGGGTCGATCGGCTACGCCACGAACCGGGACCTGTCGGGGCTGGCGCGGATGTGCTTCTGGGCGCTCCTGGCGTTGCTGGTCTTCGGGGTCGTGGCGATCTTCGTGCGGATCCCGCACGGGTCGCTGATCTACAGCGTGGTCGGGCTGGTGATCTTCGCCGGGTTCACGCTCTTCGACTTCCAGCGGCTGCGACGGTCGCAGAACATCGAGTCGGCGCCGCTGCTGGCCGCGTCGATCTTCCTGGACATCCTCAACGTGTTCCTGTTCTTCCTGAACATCTTCGGCGGCGGCAGTCGGGACTGAGGGACGAGAAACCGCGGGGCGCTTCAGTCCTCCCTGATGGCGCGGGCGATCTCCGCCGGTGAGGCGTTCCAGGGGCTGCCGTGGCCGGGGAGCACCCAGGAGGCCGCCAGCGGGGCGATCCGGTCCAGGGAGGCGAGGGCCTCGGCGGGGTCGTCGGTGAAGGGCGCCGGTTGCGGGCCGGTGCGTCCGGTGAGGACATGTCGGGTGGTGAGCGCGTCGCCGACGAAGACCGCGTCAGCGAGCGGGACGTGGATCGCGACGCTCCCCGGGGAGTGACCCGGCATGCCGATGATGACCGGCTCTCCGGGCAGGTCCAGGGTGGCGCCGTCGTCGACCTCGGTCACAGCGCCGAGGTAGCGGGTGCGCAGGGCGTTCTTGCTGAGCGAGTAGCCGAAGAACTTGAGCGTCGGCCCGAGGCGCATGGGCCCGGTCGCCGTTTTGGGCTTCTCTCCGGTGCGGGCGCGCGCGGCGTCGGCGGTGTGGATGTAGACCGGCACGTCGTACTCGCTGCGCAGGCGCTCGGCGAAGCCGATGTGGTCGGAGTCGCCATGGGTCAGCACGAGTCCACGGATGTCGGCAGGGGACTTGCCGAGCGACTGGAGTTCGCGGTGCAGGTCGTGCCAGTGCCCGGGCAGGCCGGCGTCGACGAGCGTGATGCCCTCCGGCGTGTCGATGAGGTAGCAGGCCACCACGTCGTTGCCGAGGCGGTGCAGATGAGGTGCGAGTTTCACAGTGTCTCCAGGTGCGTGACCGGGGCGCTTCCGAGATGGCTAAGGTAGTTAGCTATCATGGCTAACGTCAATAGCTTTCAGTGAGGAGGGGCTGACCATGCCGACCCCGGAGAAGACATCTCTCGGTCAGATCGTGTCTGCGGGCCGCGACCTGCTGGAGGCCGGCGGTCGGGAGGAACTGACGATGCGAATCGTTGCCGAGCGCGTCGGTGTGCGGGCTCCGTCCCTGTACAAGCACGTCGACAACCGGGCGGCTCTGCTGAGTGCGGTGGCCGAGGCCACCGTCGACGAGCTCGCCGCGAGCCTGGACGCCACCGATGGCTCGCTCGAGGAACTGGCACGCTGCTACCGGCAGTTCGCCAGGAGCTGGCCCGAGGGGTTCCGGCTGGTACTGCACTCCGTGCACGCGCCGCCTCAGGCGCTCGCCCGCGCGGCCGGCCCCATCCTGCGCGTCGCCAGGGAACTCGTGGGCGAGGAGCAGGCGCTGAACGCCGCGCGTCTGCTGACGGCGTGGGTCACCGGTTTCATCGAGATGGAACTCAACGGTGCCTTCCGGTTCAGGGGTGACATCGACCAGGCCTTCGAGTACGGCCTGGCCGGCATGCGCCGAGCCCTTGGGTGACGGCGCTCGCCCATGCTCTGAGGCACTGAAACCCGGTGGTGCTCGGGCGGCGGGTCGCGCAGGATGAGGGCGTGGCGTCTGAGGCTGTCGTGCTCGTCGAAGGAGTCAGTGACCGGGTCGCGCTGGAGGTGGTGGCGCGGCGGCGCGGGATCGGTCTGGGCGCGGCCGGGGTGTCGGTCGTGGCGATGCACGGGATCACCAACGTCGGGCGTTTCCTGGCGTACTACGGTGCGACGGCCCCGGGGGTCCGGGTGGCCGGGCTGTACGACGAGGCCGAGGGACGGTTCGTCCGGCGCGGCCTGGAGCAGGTCGGACTCACCGGTATGGCGGCGGACGAGGCTCGCGACGGGCTCGAAGCGCACGGGTTCTACTGCTGCTCGGCCGACCTGGAGGACGAACTGATCCGCGCGCTCGGGCCGGAGGCGGTCGAGGACCTGGTCGCGGCCGAGGGGGAGTTGCGGTCGTTCCGGACGCTGCAGAAGCAGCCCGCGCTGCGCGCTCGGAGCCTGCACGACCAGTTGCGCCGGTTGATGAGCGGGCGCTCGGGCGGCAAGGAGCGGTACGCGGCGTTGATGGCCGAGGCGGTCGCGCTGGAGCAGGTGCCCAGGCCGCTGGCGCAGGTGCTGGCCTGCGCGCTGGGGGACGGTCGCCGTTGAGGGGAGGGCAGGTCAGAAGAGGAACGGGATCAGCATCTTGCTCGACCGCTGGTACGCCGGGTACGTGTCGGGGAAGCGCTCCGTCATGTAGCGCTCCTCCTGGGTCGCGCTGAAGACGAAGTACCCGCCGACGATCGCGACCGGCACCAGCCAGATCGGGCTCAGGCCCACGGCCGTGCCGATCATCGCGAGGATGATGCCGGAGTAGATCGGGTGCCGGACCCAGCGGTACGGCCCGGAGGTCACCAACTCGGGATCCTTCTTCTGCGACATCGGGGTGCCCCAGTTCCGGCCGATGTACACCCGAGCCCAGACCGCGAACGCCAGCCCGACGGCGAAGCAGGCGAGGCCGACGCCTTGCAGCCAGGGGTTGCCGACCACCGTCCGACCCCGCAGGGGTCCGAGCCGCACCAGGACGACCACGACGACCAGGATCGCCAGCCGGACCCGCAGGGCACTGCCCCACTTCAGCTGTCCCGGCTTGGTCCAGGCCGCCGCGCCGAGCCAGCCGAGCCAGAACGCGGCCCAGCCGACCAGGAAGACCAGTTCGATCGCTGTCATGAGGCTCAGGCTCCCAGCTGCTGTTTCCAGTGTGCCGCTCGGTGGCTTCCGAAGACGCGGGACGGGGCACTTCTTAAGTGATATCACTTAAGAAGTGCCCCGTCCATGGTGCACGCCCGGCGCGGTGCCGACAGAGGTGTCAGTCCGTCTTGAGCGTCAGTCCGTCTTGATCGCCTCCAGGGCGTTCAGCCGGGCGGCGCGGCGGGCGGGCCAGATGGCGGCGAGGACGCCGACGATCAGCGCGGCAGCCGCGAAGGCGCCGTACTGGGACCACGGGATCTGCATCGAGTACGAGGAGAAGTGCGGCTCGATCAGGCGGCTGGCGGCCCAGGCCAGCAGGGTGCCCGCGCCCAGGCCCAGGATGGCGCCGAAGACGGAGATCATCAGCGACTCCAGCCGGACCATCCGCTTGACCTGACGGCGGTTCAGGCCGATCGCGCGCAGCATGCCGATCTCGCGCGCCCGCTCGAAGACGGACATCGCCATGGTGTTGACCACGCCGATGACGGCCACGATCACGGACATCCCGAGCAGTCCGTAGACCATGTACAGGATGCGGTTGATCATCGCGTCGGCCTGCGCCAGCAGGTCCTGCTTCGTCTCGACCTGCAGGATCGGGCTGTTGCCGAGCGCCGACTTGATCGAGGCCTGCAGCGCCGAACCGGCCTGGCCGGGAGCGGCCTTGATGTAGACCGCCTCCAGGGAGGTGTTGTAGACGTGGCCCTTGGGCAGGGACAGGTCCATCAGCACGGCCGGGGTCATCATCGAGTGCTGGTAGATGCCGGCCACGGTGGCCTGCTTCTTCTTGCCGTCGGGCAGCGTCACCGTCAGGGACTGCCCCTGCTTCCAGCCGTTGGTGGTCGCGTCCTGCTGGTCGACCGCGACGCTGTCCGCGCCGAGGTTGTCGACCGTGCCGCTGACCATGGTGAAGTTGCGGACCTGCGAGACGGCCGTGGTGTCCACCGCGTCGGTGTCCTCGGTGACTCCGTTCACCGTGAGGGACAGGGCCTGCTGGCCGCTGACCGCGGCAACGCCCGGCACGGTCTTCACGGACGCGACGACCGAGGGGTCGAGCGCGCGGCCGTTGGCGTTGGCCAGTATGTAGTCCGCGCTGACGCCCTTGGTGGCGACGGAGGCGAGACCGCTCTGGAGCGAGTGGGTCAGCACGCCCATCGCGCTCATCAGGGTGAGCCCGATCATCAGCGCCGTGGCGGTCGCCGCCGTGCGGCGCGGGTTGCGCAGCGAGTTGCGGCGGGCCAGACGGCCGGTGACGCCGAAGAGGGCGAGCAGCGGGGTGAACAGCGCGATGACCGGGCGGGACAGCAGTGGGGTCAGCACGATGATGCCGATCAACAGCACAGCTGCGCCGCCGCCCATGACGCCGGACCGGTTGCCCGTGCTGCTGCCGGTCGCCTGGATCCCCAGGTAGATCAGCGCACCGCCACCCGCCGCGAAGAGCAGGCCCAGGACGTTGCGGACGATCAGACTGCGCTGCTTCGGCGGGGCGTCGACACTGCTCATCGCGGCGACCGGCGGGATCTTGGCCGCGCGACGGGCGGGCAGCCAGGCCGCCACCACCGTGATCAGTACACCGATCAGAAGCGACACCAGCACCGAGGACGGGGTGATCACCAGCGAGTTGGTCGGCAGCCCGCCACCGGACTTGGCGATCAGACCGCGCATCCCGATCGCCAGGCCGAGGCCGACCAGGTAGCCGGCGACCGACGACAGCACGCCGACCAGCACCGCCTCGATCAGCACCGACCGCGTCACCTGACGGCGGCTCGCACCGACCGCGCGCAGCAGTGCCAGCTCACGGGTGCGCTGGGCGACCAGCATGGTGAAGGTGTTGGCGATCAGGAAGACGCCGACGAACAGGGCCACGGCGGCGAAGGAGAGGAAGATCGTGTTCAGCGTCGAGGTGTCCGAGGCGACGGCCGTGGTCTGATCGTCGATCAGGGTCTGGCCGGTCTCGGCGGTCAGGCCGGTCTGGCCCTGGATCGTCTGCTGGACCTCGGTCATCAGCTGCGCCTGGCTGGTACCGGGCGTCGCGCTGAGGTCGACCTCCTGGTAGAGGCCGGGGTTGTAGAGCAGCTGCTGCGCGGTCGCGTTGTCGAACAGCGTCAGCGTGCCGCCCGCCTCGACGGCCTGGTCGGTGCTGGTGAAGATGCCGGTGAGCTTCTCCTTGAGCACCGGACCGTCGATCGAGATGTCGACGGTGTCACCGACGTGGAAGCCGCCCTTGGCCGCGGTCCCGGAGTCCAGGGCGATCTCGCCGCCGGTCGTCGGACCGGTGCCGGAGGTGAAGGCGTAGCGGGAGTCCTGGCCGTTCGCGCCCGGCGCGAAGTTGCCGCCGAGGGTCGAGAAGCCCTTGCCGATCAGGTTGTGCTGCGCGTCGGCGACACCGGTGAAGCCGGAGACGATCGGCTGGGCGGCGGAGACGCCGGCCAGGCCGGACAGCTTCGTGAGGGTGGCGTCGTCGATGCCGACGGGCTTGGCGGACGCGGACGAGCCGTGGCCGCCGTGCCCGAGCGCGCCACCGCCCTTCCCGCCGCCACCGCCACCGCCGCCGCCCGGGCCGCCGCCACCGCCCGCACCGCCGTGCGCGTTGGTGCCGTCGGCGTGCACGGCGACGGCGAGGTCGGAGTAGTTCTTGGTGAGCAGGTCCTTCATGCCCTGGTTGAGCGTCGCGGTGAAGACCAGGGTGCCGGCCACGAAGGCGACGCCGAGCAGCACCGCCAGCATGGTCATCAGGAGGCGCAGCTTGTGCGCCAGTACGTTGCGCAAGGCTGTGCGGAACATTGTGGGGATTCCTTCTGCGGATGGAACGTTCGGGACGGACGGCGGGACTGGCCGCGCGGGTCGGTGACCGGCGTCAGCTGGTCCGGCCCTTGCCGTCGAAGCGCTTCATCCGCTCCAGCACGCTGTCCGCGGTGGGGTTCGCGAGCTCGTCCACGATCTTGCCGTCGGCGAGGAAGAGCACGCGGTCCGCGTAGGAGGCGGCGGTGGCGTCGTGGGTGACCATCACCACGGTCTGCTCGAACTCGCGGGCGCAGCGGCGCAGGAAGCCCAGGATCTCGGCGCCGGAGCGGGAGTCGAGGTTGCCCGTCGGCTCGTCCGCGAAGATGATCTCCGGGCGCGAGGCCAGGGCGCGGGCGCAGGCCACGCGCTGCTGCTGGCCGCCGGAGAGCTGCCCGGGGCGGTGCGAGAGCCGATCGGACAGGCCGACGGTGCCGATGATCTGGTCCAGCCAGGCCTTGTCGGGCTTGCGCCCGGCGATGTCCAGGGTCAGCGTGATGTTCTCCAGCGCGGTGAGCGTCGGCACCAGGTTGAACGCCTGGAAGATGAAGCCGATCTTGTCGCGGCGCAGCTGGGTGAGCTTCTTGTCCTTGAGCTTGCTGAGCTCCACGTCCCCGATGGTGGCGGAGCCCCCGGATATGGTGTCGAGACCGGCCATGCAGTGCATCAGCGTCGACTTGCCGGAGCCCGACGGGCCCATGATCGCGGTGTACTCACTGCGGCGGAACTCGACCGAGACGCCGTCCAGCGCGACGACGCGGGTCTCGCCCTCGCCGTAGATCTTGGTCAGGCCGGACGCGCGGGCTGCGACCGCACCAGCCCTGGTCGCTCCATCGGTGGCCGGGGCCTGGGTCGTCGTCACTGGGCACTCCTGTGCAAATCGGGTCACTGCGACGGTTCACCATCCTCGACGCTGGTCGGTGGCGAACCGTGGCCCCCGGGACCCATTCAGGGGGTGACCACGGATGTATCGGTGAGGTGATCACCTCCTCCTCAGGTATGACACGGGGCCGCCCGCGAGCATCGATAATCCGCGGTCAGGTCGGTCGGTCCGGCGGCGCGGGGCGTGCCGTCAGGCGCGGGTGAATACGAGGGCGGCGTTGTGCCCGCCGAAGCCGAGCGAGGTCTTGACGGCGCAGTCGATCCGGGCGGGGCGCGCCTGCTTCGCCACGACCTCGACCGGCACCTGCGGGTCCAGGGACGAAAGGTTCACCGTCGGCGGGACCAGGCCGTGCTCCAGCGCGAGGACGGTGAGGGCCGCCTCGATGCCCCCGGCCGCGCCCAGGGTGTGGCCGGTCATGGCCTTGGTGGAGGTGACCAGCGGGTGCTCGCCCAGGACCCGGCGGAGCACGGTGCTCTCGATCAGGTCGTTGAGCACGGTCGAGGTGCCGTGGGCGTTGACGTGACCCACGTCGGCCGGGCTGAGACCGGCGTCGGCGAGCGCGCTGCGCAGCGCGCGTTCGATGCCCGCGCCGTCCGGGTCCGGCGCGACCGGGGCGAACGCGTCGTTGCTCGCGCCGTAGCCGACGAGGTGGCCCCGGATCCGTGCGCCACGGGCACGCGCGTGTTCGGGGCGCTCCAGCACCAGTAGACCGGCGCCCTCCCCGATGACGAAGCCGTCCCGGTCGGCGTCGAAGGGACGGCAGGCGGCGGCCGGGTCGTCGCGGCGGGTGGAGACCGCCCGGAGCCGGCAGGCGCTGGCGACCAGCAGCCGTGAGCAGACGGATTCGGCGCCCCCGGCGATGGCCACGTCGCACAGGCCCGCACGCAGCAGCGCCCGCGCGGTGCCGATCGCGTCCGTGCCCGACGCACACGCCGTGGTCACCGCGAGGCTGGGACCACGTGCGGGCAGGTCGCGGCAGACGCTCCCGGCGGCGCCGTTCACCGCCGCCAGCGGGGCCAGCGTCGGCGACACCCGCCGGGCGCCCCTCGCAGCGAGGACGTCGGCCTGCGCGTCGTAGGAGGGCAGGCCGCCGTGGGCGGAGCCGATGACGACGGCGACCCGGTCGCTGTCCCAGGTCTGCGGGTCCAGCCCGGCGTCGGCGACGGCCTCGCGGGCCGCGAGCACGGCCAGCTGGGCGAATCGGTCCATCAGACGCGCCCCGGCGACGCCGATTTCGGCCTGCGGGTCGAGGCCGTCGACCGTGTAGAAGAAGTCGCAGGACAGGTCGCGCAGCTCCTCGCGGAAGCGGACGCCGCGCGGGGCTTCGGCGGTGGTGACCTCGCGCCAGGTCGCGTCGGCACCGGTGCCGGCCGCGGTGATCAGGCCCAGGCCGGTGACGGCGGCCGCGTAGCCGCCGGCGTGCGGGCCGCTGATCGCGCCACTCCCGCCGCTCGGCCTCACGCGTTCGCCCCGGTCTTGCTGTGCACCGCCTGTACCAGTTGGCCGAAGGTGTCCCGCGAGGTGAGCTGCACGTCGTCCAGATCGATGTCCAGGCCGTCCTCGATGATCAGCCGGAGCTCCTCCAACGCCAGGGAGTCCAGGCCGAGTTGCCGCAGCGGGACCTCGTCGCCGATGGCGGCGGGGGCGACCCCGAACTTGCCGGTCAGCGCGGTGACGATGTGCTCGGTGACGTCCATGTCTGTGTTCCTTCCGAGGGATGCGGGCTGCTCAGGCCAGTGCGGGTGCGGAGGCGCCGAGGTAGTCGACGCCGTGCAGGGTCTGGTCGGTGAAGAACCGGACGACGAGGTCGACGACCTCGGCGGGACGCTCCAGCGTCGCCCAGTGGTCGGCCTCGGCGATGGTGACGAAGGCGCTGTCCTGGATGGTGGCCGCGAAGTCCTGCTGGCGGCGCGCGTCGGACACGGTGTCGTGTTCGCCGCAGAAGACCAGGGTCGGCACGCCGACCAGGCCGCCCGAGGTGTCCAGCCACTCGTCGGCGGAGCGGTTCAGCACGGCCAGGCCGTACGGGAGCAGGGTGACCGCGTGCGTCACGATCCGCCTGACGTAGCGGTGCGCCAGACGGCGGTTGCGGATGACGCGGCTCTCGTCCTGGCAGAGCCAGAAGCCCATGGTGAAGTCGACGAACTCCTGCTCGTGGCCGGCCGCGCCGCGCTCCGCAGCCGTCCGCCACTCCGCGCACTCCGCCTCGGTCAGGTTGGCGGGCGTCCCGCCGAGCATCAGCCGCGAGACGCGGTGGGGGTGGCGCCGGGCGAAGGTGAAGGCGATCACCGAGCCGAAGGAGTACCCGAAGAGGTTGACGCGGCTGACCCCGGCGTCGTCGAGCACCGCCTCGACCACCCGGCACATCACGTCCATGCCCTGGCCCGGACGGAGCTGGTCGGACGCTCCCGCACCTGGCATGTCGACGGTGATCAGGTCCGCGACCGCCCCGACGCCCTCGTCGAAGGCGCCCCAGCCGTCCTTGTGCTGGAGCGCGCCGCCGAGCAGCAGGACCGGCTCGGTGGCCGGGCTTTCCCGCCGGGAGTTGACGATGCGTCGGTAGTGGCAGGTCAGGCCCGCCACGGTGATCGTCCTGACCGTTTCGCTGTTCATGGTTCTCCTTCGCTCACGCGCGTGCTCGTCTGCCTGCTCACTGCTCATGCGCGTGCGAATACCAGGGCAGCGTTGTGGCCGCCGAATCCGAGAGAGGTCTTCACCGCGTGGTCGAACCGTGCGGGACGTGCTTCCTTCGCCACCACGTCGACGGGGATGTTCGGGTCGAGCGAGCCGAGGTTGGCGGTCGGGGGCACCAGTTGGTGCTCCAGCGCCAGCACGGTGAAGACCGACTCGATGCCGCCCGCCGCGCCGAGCGTGTGGCCGGTCATCGCCTTGGTCGAGGTGACCAGCGGCTGCTCGCCCAACACCCGTCGCAGCATGGCGGCTTCGACCTGGTCGTTCATCACGGTGGCGGTGCCGTGGGCGTTGACGTGGCCGACCTCGGAGGCCGCCACGCCCGCCTCGGCCAGCGCGCTGCGCAAGGCCTGCTCCGCGCCCAGGCCGTCGGGATGGGCGGCCACCGGCGCGAACGCGTCGTTGCTGGAGCCGTAGCCGACGAGCCGGGCCCGGATCCGGGCGCCGCGGGCCGCCGCGTGCTCCGGGCGCTCCAGGACCAGCAGTCCGGCACCCTCGCCGACCACGAACCCGTCCCGCGCCGCGTCGAACGGGCGGCAGGCGGCGGCGGGGTCCTGACGGTGCGTCGACAGCGCCCGCGTCTTGCACAGCCCCGCCATCAGCATCCGCGAGCACGCCGACTCGGCGCCTCCCGCGATCGCGATGTCGCACATGGCGGCGCGCAGCAGCTGCCGGGCCAGGCCGATCGCGTCCGCGCCGGACGCGCAGGTGGACGTCACCGCCATGCTCGGCCCGCGCGCACCCAGGTCCCGACAGACGCTTGCCGCAGCGCAGTTGCTGTTGAAGAGCGCGGGGAGCATCGGGGAGACGCGGAGGTGGCCGCGCTCCAGCAGCGTGGCGTGCTGGGCGTCGTAGAGCGGGAGCGCACCGTTGGCGTTGCCGATGACGACGGCCACCCGCTGCCCCTCCCACTGCGCCGGATCCAGGCCCGCGTCGCCCACGGCCTCGCGGGCGGTCAGCACCGCCAACTGCGCGAAACGCTCCATCAGTCGGCGTTCGGTGACGTCCAGCGCGCCGGAGAGGTCGTCGTCCACCAGATACATGAAGTCGGTCGGCAGCCCGGTGAGCAGCTCAGGTTGGCGCACGCCCGTGGGCCTGGTCCGCTGCGTGACCGCCGACCAGCAGTCCGCCACGCCGACTCCGGCCGCGCTGATCAGGCCGAGACCCGTCACGGCCACGGCATAGGGGGGCGCGCCCTGGTGGGAGGTGTGGTGCTCGGGCAACGCGGCGTGCTCCTGGTGCTGTGGGGGAAGAGCCGTGGCGGCTACGGGGCCGACGAGGACGTGACGCACCGGCGTCTGACCCCCTGGAGCGTGGGGGTGACGCCCGGAGCCCGGGCTGTTCCGTGAAAGGCCACATTCAACCAACGACCGTCGGCCCCAAAGGACACGGCGTCGCCGCCCGGCCTGAAGGCCCACGTCGTGGCCGAGGGTGATCGTGTACCAACTATGAGTAGCATGTGCCGCGTGGAGATCGACGGTGCAGACGCGGACCGGCGCGGGGCCGCGGGCGGAGTGCGGGTGGTGGTCGTGGACGACCATCCCCTGTTCCGCGAGGGGCTGCGGGCGGCGTTGGAGAGCACGCCGGACGTGCGGGTGGTCGCCGAGGCCGAGACGACGGCCGCCGCCCTGGAGGTGGTGGCCGCACAGCGGCCCGACGTGGTGGTGATGGACCTGTCGCTCCCGGATGCCTCCGGGATCGAGGCGACCAAGCGGTTGGCGCAGCTGCATCCCGGGCTGCCGGTGCTGGTGTTGACCACCTCCGACGACGACGGCAGCCTGCTCGGCGCGCTGCAGGCGGGTGCGCGCGGCTACCTGGTCAAGGGCGCGGGCCGGGACGAGGTGCTGCACGCGGTCCGTACCGTCGCGCACGGCGGCGCGGTCTTCAGCAGGGACATCGCGGCGCGCATCTCCGCGCTGCTGGCCGGCGGCGCGCGGCGGGGGGCCGAGCAGGCTTTCCCCTCGCTGACGTCGCGTGAGGTCGAGGTGCTGGACCTGGTCGCCAGGGGCCTGGACAACCGGCGGATCGCCCGCGAGCTCTTCCTTGCCGAGAAGACGGTCCGCAATCACCTCTCGCACATCTTCGACAAGTTGAACGTCGCCTCCCGCACCGAGGCCGCCGCCCGGGCCCGCGACGCGGGGCTGGGCGAGCCGCAACGACCGGCCGGACCGGCCGGACCGGCGGGGTGACGGATGCGGGACTGCTGCCCCATGCGCCCGGGACAACCCCCGAGGGAGGCTGGAGATTCGCCACGGCGGACGGGGGAGGGAGCAGGAAGGGCCGGGGAGTGCGATGGCCGAACTGACCGCGAGCAGCGCCGGAGACGCACGGACCGGTGGAGAGGCCCGGACCGGCGGAGGCGCCCGGAGTGCCGGAAGGGCGCCCGGACCGGGTGGACGCCGGCTGGGACGCGCCGTCGTCGCCTGCGCGGTCTCGCTCGGGGCCTGCTTCGTGTGGCTCTCCCTCGCCTTCACCGATCTGGGCGGATCGCGCCTCACCGGCCTGGACTTCGGCCCGTTCGGCTCGCGCATGCTGTTCATGCTGGTCTGCGCGCTGGCGGGCACGTTCACGTTCGTCCATCCCTCCGGTGGCGCGGTCGGACGGCTGTTGCTGGTGGCGGCGACGGGGGAGCTGGTCGGGCACGCCGCCTCCATCGCGGGCGCGGCGCTGGGCGCCGACCATGCCATGCGCACCGTCGTCGTCCTGGCGGGGCTGACTGGTGACGTCCTGTATGTCTTCACGCTCTACGGGCTGCCGTTCTGGCTGCCCGACGGAACGCTGCCCGGACGGCGCTGGGGGCGGGCGCTGGTGGGCGCGATCGGCGTGTGGACGCTCGGCGAGGTCTGGCTCGACACCGCGACCAGGGACGAGTGGTACGGCATGAGCAACCCCCTTGCCACCGACCGTCCGTGGACCTCGATCACGCATGCGCTCCAACCGGTCCTGAGCGCGCCGATCAGCTACGTGCCGGTCGCGCTCTCCGCGCTGGGATTCGTCGTCCTCGCCGTCCGCGCCTGGCTGCTGACGCGACGGAGAACGGGGCGTCAGGCCGTGCCGGGCAGCGTGCTGCTGGTGATGACGATCCCGTTCCTGCTGCTGACCGCGGGCAGCTACGCGGACTACTTCTTCCCCGTCCAGGGAGACGCGGCCCTCGTGCTCTTCTACGGCCCGCTCGCGCTGTGGCCGTTGGGCCTGATCGTGCTCTTCGCCCGCGACCGGTCCGCGCACCTGGACCGGGCCACGCGCCGGGTGCTCGCCGCGCTCGTGGTCCTTGCGGTGCTGGTGGTCGGCTACTTCGCGCTCGCGATCGGGCTCTCCGACGTGCTACCGGGCACCCGGACGCCCGGCGCGCTGGTGCTGGCCGTCGGATCGCTGGCGATCGGCCTGCTGCTGCGGGCCACCGGCGGTTGGGCGGTCCGGGGCGTCGACCGCTCCTACTACGGCGACCGGGCGCGGCCCTACCACGTCGTCCGGGAGCTCGTGGGGCGGCTGAGCCGGACGGTGACGCCGGGTGAGGCGCCGCTGCTGCTCTGCACGAGCGTGGTGACGACGCTGCGGTTCCCGGCGGCGCGGGTGCTGGTCCGCACCAGCGGCGGCAACCGGGAGACCGCCACGCTCGGCGAGGCGGTCGGGCCCGTCTGGCACCGCTTCGAGCTGGTCTTCGAGGGCGACGCCGTCGGCGAACTCGAGGTCGCCGCACGCGAGTCCGAGCCGGACCTGGACCAGCAGGACCACGACGTGCTGCGCCTGCTCGCGGACCAGTCCGCGCCCGCCATCGCCTCACTCGGCCTCTACGAGGAGCTCCAAGCCAGCCGGGAGCGGATCGTGCTGGCGCGCGAGGAGGCGCGGCGGCGGCTGCGCCGGGACCTGCACGACGGCCTCGCCCCGACGCTGTCCGGGCTGCGGCTCCAGGTCGACACCGCACGCGCGGGCCTGCCCGAGGACGACGCGGCGGGCCGTCGGCTCGGCGGCGTGTCGGAGGGAATCGCCGATGCCATCGTCGAACTGCGCCGGATCACCGCCGGGCTGACGCCGGTGGCGCTGGACCGGGAGGGTCTGGGCGTCGGTCTGCGGCAGCTCGCGACCGGGCTGGCCGGGCGACAGCTGCTGATCGAGGTGGAGCTGCTTCCGGATCCGCTGCCGGAACTGCCGGCCGCCGTCGAGGTGGCGGTGTACCGGATCGCGGCCGAGGCCCTGCACAACGTGGTCCGCCACGCCGACGCCGCGCGGGCCTGGCTGCGCCTGTGCGTGGCCGACGGCGCGGCCCGGCTGGAGATCGGCGACGACGGCACCGGGATGGACGGGGTGGACCGCATGGACCGCGCGACCTGCATGGACGGCGTCCATGCCGGTCACGCGAGCGCACGCAGCGGCGGCGGGGTGGGCCTGCGGTCGATGGCGGAGCGGGCCGAGGAGCTCGGCGGCTCACTGCGGGTGGACTCGTCGGCGTCGGATGCCGGACGGACAGGGGTGGTGGTCCATGCGGAGATCCCGGTCCGGTCCGGCGCCTGAGCTGTTGTTGAACGCGCGACGGACCGGCGTCCGAAGGCCCGTCCGGATGCCCGTTCGGGACCGGTTTGGGACGCTGGACCCATGCGCCCGGGACAACCGGTGGCGGACATTCGACCTCGGAGGCCGCACCAGCCTCCGACACCCAGGGGGACGCTCCTCGCAACAGGGGCAGAAAGTCAGGAGCTACCGATGACCGTCAACCCAGCGATCGAGAGCGACGAGGCCGTCGCCGACCAGCCGGGGTGCGAGCACCCGCCGTGCCCGCCGGTGCCGACCCCGGAACCGTCGCCCGCGCCCGACGGCTGCCACCACGAGCCGTGCGCGCCGGAGTCGGAACCGCCGGACACGGCGGACTGAGCACCGCCTCACAGCGTCTCGCCGACGGACCCCGGGGTCCGTCGGCGAGACGCTGCGGCGTGCCGGCCTATGAGCTCATCCCGCCCATGCCGCCCATCCCGCCGACGTCCATGACGGCGCCGGGCATGACCGAGAACTCCCGCATCATCCCGGCGTCCTCGTGTTCGAGGATGTGGCAGTGGTACATGTACCGCCCGGACGCGCCGCGGAACTGGCCCGCCACGGTGACCATCGTGCCCGGAGGCACCCGCATCACGTCCTTCCACCCGGTCAGCGACGGGTCGATCGGCAGCGAGTCCAGATGTGCGACCGGTGCGCCGGGGGCCGTGCCGCCCTTCGCGGGCAGGAAAGCGGCCGTGTCGTAGCCGTCGATCGACAGCGGCTGGAAGCGGGTCAGGTGGATGTGGATCGGATGCAGGATCCCGCTCAGGTTGAGGATCCGCCACACCTCCCAGCTGTCCTGCCTTGCACGCCAGTTGAGCTGGTCGTCGAAGTGGCGGGCCAGTCGCTGGTAGGTGGTGGTCACCCCGTTCTGGTCGGTGACCTGGATGATGCCGTCCTTCACCGCCGTCGTGGGCCCCTCCGAGGAGGGGACCTCGCCCAGCTCCCACAGCCCGAGCGTGCCGTCGGGGTCGGCGGCGAGTCCGAGCATCCGGTGCATGTGGTCCGGCGGGAGCCGGTCGTGGGTCAGGCGGTAGTACGACGGGGAGAGCGTCGTCGGCAGCCGGAAGGTGTCGGTCAGCGGCGCGTCGGCGACGCGGAACTGCATCACGTCCGGCTCCGGCAGCCGGTCGGCGGGGAGCGGGTCGCCGGGCTTGACACCGGCCGGCAGCGGGTCGCCGCGGAAGGGCGCCTGCGCGGAGTTGACCAGCCGCAGTGACTGGTCGCGGAACGCGCCGAAGTCCACCAGCACGTCCGCCCGTTCGGCCGGGGCCAGGGTCAGCCCCGCGTCGGTGATCGGCAGCGGAGCGCCCAGCAGACCGCTGTCCGTCCCGATCTGCCAGGCGGAGCCGGTGACCACCGTGCCCGCCTCGTCCAGCAGGTGCAGCCGGTAGGTGCGCGAGTTGGACGCGTTGAGCACCCGGAACCGGTACCAGCCCGGGCGTACCTCAAGGAACGGCCAGATGGTGCCGTTGACCAGCGTGTACGGCCCGACGAAGGGCAGCGTGCCGGTGGTCTTGTGCAGCAGTCGGCCGGTGAACCGCCCTGCCGCGTCCGTCTCCAGGTTGCGGTCGCAGACGATCAGCGGGATCTCGCGGTCGCCGCCTGGCAGCCCCCGCGCGTCCTCCTCGTCGTCGCGCAGCAGGTACATCCCGACCAGCCCGGCGAAGACGTTCAGGCGGGTGATGTTCATGGCGTGGTCGTGGTACCAGAGCGTCATCGCGGGCTGGTCGTCAGGGTATTCGGACAGCTGCATGTCGCCGTGCAGGACGGCGTTCTCCATCCAGCCGTCGTTGTTGCCGCCGGTCACGGCGCCGTGCAGGTGGGTGACCTGCCAGGCGGGCAGCGAGGCCACGCCCTTGACGGGCTGGGCCTGGCCGATGCCCGGGTCGTTCATCGCCAGCGACGGGTTGCCCGGCGCGTCGGCGAGGAAGGCGTCCACGGCGGGGTAGGGCGTCGTGGTGCCGTTCTCCCAGGTCACGTGGAGCCGCTGCCCCCGGTGCACGTCGAACACCGGGCCGGGGAACTCGCCGTCGTACGTCCACAGCGGCGTCGGCGGCAGTTGCGTGTGCAACCGCAGGTCGACGCCGACGGTGCGGAGGGTGAACCGGGCTTCGCGCTCCGTGCGGTCCACGCGCAGTCGTCGCGGGATCCGCAGCGGATCGAGGAACTTGGTGAGGACGGTGCTGCTGGCTTTGGAGCTGGTGGCTGTGGCGGTGGATGTCACGACGCCTCCTCGGAACCGGTGACGGTGGTGGGTCGTGGCCGCAGCGCGGCGACGACCTGGGGGATCAGGGGCAGCGCGGCGAACGCCGCGCCGAGCAGGCACACGCCGGACCATCCGGCGGCGGCCCAGACCGCGGCGGAGAGCGCGGAGCCGCCCGCGCCGCCGACGAAGTAGCAGGTCATGTAGGCGGTGGTCACCCGGCTGTGCGTGTGGGCGGGCAGCAGGGCGTAGATCTGCTGCTGGTTGGCGGTCTGCACCCCGCGCAGCCCCAGGTCCAGCAGGACGGCTCCGACACCCAGCAGCACCAGGTTCCCGCGGCCGAGCGCGAGCGGCACGAACGCCACGACCATCAACGCGCTGAAACCGAAGCGTGCGGGGCGCACGTGACCGTGGTCGCACACCCTGCCTGCGGGCTGTGCGAGCAGGACGCCGGCGATGCCGGTCAGCCCGAACAACCCGATGGCGCTCTCCCCGAAGTGGAACGGCGGACCGGAGAGGAGGAATGCCGTGGGCGTCCAGAAGGCGGAGAACGCGGCGAAGATGGCGAAGCCGGAGAAGCACCGGGCGAGGAGCAAGCGTTCCCCGGCGAGGAGATGCCCTATCCGGGGGCGCGAGGCTCTGCCGATATGCGGATCCGCAGCGAAGCCCCCTGTGCGGGTAGCCCTGCGCATGGTGGGCGCTACCGGAGTGGGTGGCTTGTCGCGCGGTTCCCCGCGCCCCTGGGGTAGTGCAACTGCCGCCGTCACAAACAGGACTGCTGCCGCCGCGTACACCGCACGCCACCCCCACAGCGCAGCGACCTGTCCCGACACCACCCGGGCGAGCAGGATCCCCGCCGTCAACCCGCCCATGACGGTGCCGACCGCGCGTCCCCGCCGCTCCGCGCCCGCCAATGACGCCGTCCGCGCGACCAGCACTTGTGCCGCGCTGCCGAAGAGGCCCAGCCCCGCCGCCGCGACGCACAGCACGGGCAGCGCCGGGGCTGTCGCCGCGAGAACCGCCGCCGGGACGGCTGCCCACAGCAGGGCCGTCGCCAGCCGGTCCCGGGCGAGGCGGTCGCCCAGCGGGACGATCAGCAGCAGGCCTGCCGCATAGCCGAGCTGACCCGCCGTCACCACCGCCGCCGCGCTCGCCCAGTGGGCGTGGAAGGCCGACGCGAGCGCCGGGAGCAGCGGTTGGGCGTAGTAGATCCCGGCCACGCCGACGCCGCAGGCGAACGTCGACACCGCCAGCTCGCCGCGCCGCAGCGTCGCCGTCGTCCGGGGTGTCGCGGTCGTCGCGGTGGACTCGGTCATCGCGGTTCCACGTCCGCAGGGCGGCGGGCGTCCAGCCAGCGGCCGTCGGGCGCGCCGAACTCCGCGTCGTCGCCCTCGCGCAGGTAGACGGTCTCGCCGCGGCGGACGGTGTGCAGGACCCGGCCGGTCATCGTCCAGCCCTCGTACGCGGACCAGCCGCACTTGGAGTGGATCGTGCCGGGCCCGAGCATCCAGCGTTCGTCCGCGTCGAAGAGGACGAAGTCGGCGTCCAGGCCCGGCCGCAGCCGGCCCTTGCGCTCGTCGAGTCCGAACAGCTCCGCCGGGCGCTCGGCGAGCAGCCGGACCAGCAGGGACAGGTGGGCGTCCGGCGGTTCGAAGGGCGCGCGGCGCCGCAGGCCGGTGTGGACGGCCGTCAGCATCTCCTGGACGCCGGGCAGTCCGGGCGGGGCCTGGGCGGGGGAGCGGAGCTTCTCCTCGCGGGTGTGCGGGGCGTGGTCGCTGCCCAGGGAGGCGGCCTGACCGCTCCGGATGGCACGCCACAGCCGCTCCTGGTCCGGCTGCTGCCGGAGCGCGGGGCTGAGCCGGGCCCGCGCGCCGACCCGGCAGGTCTCGGCGGCGGTGAAGGAGAGGTGATGCGGCGTCACCTCGAAGGTGACCGGAAGGCCCGCGTGCGCGGCGGCCGTGAGCAGGTCCGCCTCCTCCGCGGTGGACGCGTGCAGGATGTGCACGGTGGTGCCGTGGCGGCGGACGAGCTCCAGGACCCGCGCGACCGCGACGATCGCGCCGCTGCGCGGCCGGTGCCGCTCGTACTCGGCGTAGCCGGACGGCTCGCCGCGCCACTCGTCCAGCAGCCCGAACACCCCGTCGTCCTCGGCGTGCAGCAGCAGCCGCAGGCCGGACTCGGCGGCGGTGCGGAAGATCTTCTCCAGCTGCACCGGGTCCCGCACCACGTCCGGGGCGGTGTGGTGCCCGGCGAGGAAGACCTTGACGCTGGTCGCCTCGCGCGGGCCGACCGTGCGCAGCGGTGCGGGATCGTCGCCCGCGACGCCGAGGTGGAAGCGGAAGTCCACCAGCGAACTGCCGTCGACGAGTTCGGCCTTGCGGTGGGCCTGCTCGCCGGTGCGCAGCGGCGGGACGGTGTTGGGCATGTCGATCACCGTGGTGACGCCGCCCGCGACGGCGGCGCGGCTCGCGTGCGCCCAGTCCTCCTTGTGCGTCAACCCCGGTGTGCGGAAGTGCACATGGGAGTCGATCAGGCCGGGCAGCAGGTGGCGTCCGCCGCCGTCGAGCGTCCGCCGCGCGGGCGGACGCTCGTTCGGCCCCAGCAGGCAGGCGATCCGGCCGCCCGACACGGCCAGCCCGCCCGTCACCACCTCGTCCCCGTTCACGAGGCGGGCCCCGGTGACCACCAGGTCGTACGGCTGCTCCTGGTGGTGCGTCGTCAGGTCACTCGGCCCACTCAGCTCACTCATCGCCGACACCCACCGCGACCGTGCCCAGCGCGCGGGTCTCCTTGCCGCCGACGCTGACCCACTCCAGCTCGTCGTCCGGACCGTCGCCGGTGGCCGCGTAGGACGCGACGACCTGGCGGGCCGGCGTGTCGATGACCAGCTGTCCGGGGGCGCATGCGCTGTCACCGGCCGCCGTCAGCAGCCGGCCCGGGACCGTGCCGCGCAGCGCGGAGGCTGCGGCGAGGCAGACCGCGCCGGTCAGCGCCAGTTCCGGATGCCACCCCCCGACCGTCAGCGCTCGTACGGCGAGGTGACCGGGGGCGACCGGCACGACGGCGGCGACCTTGGGGAACGCCCCGTCCTGCGGCCAGCCCAACCGGGCCGCCTGTTGGCGACGCAGGCGTTCCAACGTCGCGTAGAGGTCGGGCTGTTCGCCCCGGAACAGCGCCTCGCGGTCCCGCACGCCCAGATGGGCCGCGTCGACGAAGAGGTAGGGGTTGCCCATGGCGACCACCCGGCCGCCGTCGCGCAGCAGCGTGCCGAGCCGGGTGCCGGGCGGGGCGATGAAGTGCGCGGTGAACACGGCGCGCCGGCCTGCGGCATGGTCCACCTGGCAGACCACCTGGTCACCGTTGTTCAGCACCCGCGCCCGGACGCGGTCCCCGGCGTGGAGCGCGGGCAACCGCCCGGCCTGCGCGGCTGCGGTCACCGCGGCCAGCAGTGAGTGGCCGCAGTTGCCGTTCAGGTCGAAGTGGTCGGCCGCGTCCGGCATCGCCTGGACGAAGCGGTAGTCCACGTCGAAGAGCGGGTGTGCGGACGGCCGGATCAGCGCCCACTTGAGCACCTCCGGCTCACCGGCCCGCCGCGGCAGGTGGCGGCGGATCCCGGTCAGTGCGGACAGGAGCTCGGCACCGTCGCCCGGGAGCGGATCGGGGAGCGCGTCGGCGTCCAGGACCAGGGTCGGGCCGGGCGCGCCGATGGCCCGGGCGAGGGCGGCGAAGCCCAGGTGGGTCGTCGGCGTGGTCAGTGGCGCAGCGGTCGGTGGCCGGGCCGTCGTGATCGTGGGCGTCGTCATCGTGGCGGTCATCACGCCACCTCCGTCAGTTCTCGTTCCTGGGCCGGGTGGAGGGCGGCGGTGCGGCGCACCGCGAACTCCTCGCGCCACAGCTCGAACATCAGCAGCGACCAGGTCGCCAGGGCCAGGCAGTCGGCCGGGCGGGCCTGCTGCGCCCGCAGCAGCCGGTCGACGGCGGCAGGGTCCAGCAGTCCGCCGGTGCGCAGCCGGGCGGGGGAGAGCACCTCGCGCGTGTACGCCCACAGCGGCGTCCCGGGCGCGAGCATGGCCGTGATCGGCAGCGTGAACGGCTGCTTGGGCCGGTCCAGCACGCTCTGCGGCAGCAGTCCGCGCGCGGCGGCGTAGAGGGCCACCTTGCCTCGGCCGCTCCCGGGTGCGAGCCGCTGGTCCGGCGGCAGGGCGCGGGCGAGCTCACGCACCGACCGCTGGCAGAACGGCAGTCGGACCTCGACCGCATGCGCCATGCTGAGGTGGTCGACCCGTCGCAGGTGGTAGGCGGGAAGCCGGACCTGGGTCTCGAAGTCGCTCAGCACGTCCAGCCGTGGCCGGTGCACGGCCTCCTCCCTCAGCCGGTCGGTGATCGCCTCCGAGGCGCTGCCGTACTGGCGGACGAAGGCGGCGTACTCGGCGCTGTACAGGCGCGGCCGGTACTCGGCCGGGATCGCCGCGAGGGCGTCGACGTAGCCGGGGAGCCAGGTGCCGTGCGTGGTGACGGCGGTGTGGACGCGGCCGTACCCGGCGAAGATCTCGTCGGCGGCGTCGCCGGTCAGCGCGACCTTGAACCCGGCCCGGTGCACGGCCTCGAAGAGGCCGTAGGTGCTGAGCGTGATCGGATCGGCGTTCGGCTGGCCCAGGTGCCAGGCCACGGCGGGCAGCAGCTCGGGGAAGCGGGCCGCGTCCAGCTCGACCTGGTGGTGCGCGGTCCCGGCCCGGCCCGCGACCTCACGGGCGAAGTGCCGCTCGTCGTGCGGCCATTCACCCCGGTAGGCGATGTTGAACGAGTGCACGGCGGCTCTGGGCCGGCCGGCGGCCATCATCGCGGTGACCAGGCTGGAGTCCAGCCCGCCGCTGGTGATCGCGCACACGTTCGCGTCCGCGACCGACAGTCGGCGCACCTCGTGGGCCAGCGCCTCGCGCACCTGCTCGCCCGGCGCGCCTTCACCGACGGGCGGACGCTCGGGGGCGGGGCGGCGGTGGAGCCGCAGCCCGCGCGAGCGCGTGCAGACGGCGGTGGTCCCGGGCGGCAGCACCTGCACCCCGTCGACGAGGGTGTGCTCGCCGAACGGCGTCTTGGTCGCCAGGTAGCTTTCCAGCCCGGGCTCCCACAGGCCGGGCCGCTCCCGTCCCATGGCGAGCAGCGCGGGCAGCTCGGAGGCGAAGTGGAGCCGGTGGCCGTCCCACCGGTAGTAGATCGGCTTCATCCCGGCGTCGTCGGTGGCCAGCACGAGCGTCGGCTCGGCGCGTAGGTCGACCAGCGCGAGGGCGAACATGCCGTCGAGGTGCTCGGCGAAGACCGTCCCGTGCTCCTGGTAGAGCCCGGGCAGCACCGCGCCGTCGCAACGGTCGGTGAAGCGGTGGCCGCGTGCCGTAAGGCGGGCGCGCAGCTCGTCGTGGTTGTAGATCTCGCCGTTGAAGACGGCCTTGATCCGGCCGCCCGCGCCGTCGTACGGCTGCCGCCCGCCCGCCGGATCGGTGATCGCCAGCCGGTTGCAGCCCAGCGCCCAACCGGCGCCGTACGCCAGCCGCGCCTCGTCCGGCCCGCCGTGCCGCTGCAGCGCGCCGGCCGCGCGCATGTCGTGCGGGGAGAGGTCGGCGTCGAAGTGGCCGTGGATCCTGCACATGATGGCCCGTGCCTTCCACTGGGGGTTCTCGGGGTATTCCCGATGCCCCCAACCTCCCCGGCCCGCTGTCCCGCCCGCCTGAGCCCGTTGTCCCGACCTCGCCCGGTCCGGGCCCGGTCCTCGCCCGGGTGAGCCTCCTGCCCGACGGGCTCCGCCAGCGGCGCGCCGCATCCGCGCCCCGTTCGGGTGGACTCTGCGCTCGTCGTCGGCGAATCCGCGTGGCGTCGCCCACGGGCCGATGCTGACGGAGCGTAACCTGCATCGCGTACGCCTTCATCGAAGGAGACGCGATGAGCGCCACTGACCGTGCGGTGAGCAGGGGTTTTCGGCGTTCGGGGACGGCGCTGCTCGGCGCGCTGCTTGCTGTGTCAGCGACCCCAGCCACTCCAGCCACCCAGGCCGCGGCAGTCGCCGCGCCTGCGGCGGGCGTCGAGTACATCGCCCTGGGCGACTCGTTCGCGGCCGGTCCGACCCTCATGCCGCAGGACGGCTACCACCCCGACCCCTGCCTGCAGTCGGACGTCGACTACCCTCATCTGCTCGCGAGGGACCTGGGCATCACCGCGTTCCGCGACGTCACCTGCAGCGGTGCGACCAGCGCGAACGTCCTGACCACTCCGCAGACGGCGGACCTGCCGGGCGGATCGGGAGTCCCGCTGCAGATCGGCGCGGTGTCGCCGTCCACGGCGCTGGTCACCCTCACGATCGGCGCCAACGACATCGACCTGGCCCAGTTCGCCGCGGGCTGCGTCAACCTGATGCCGCCCCCGCTCGGGACCTCGTGCAAGGCGACCGAGACCGCAGGCGGCGTCGACAAGGGCGCGGCACTGGTCGCTGCGGAGGCCCCCCGCTTGGCCGCCGTCCTCGACGCGGTGCACCAGCGGGCCCCGCAGGCCCGGATTCTGATCACCAGTTACGCCGACTACTTCGGAGCGGCCGGCTGCTTCCCGCGCCAGCCGTTCTGGCCGCAGGACGCCGCGTATCTGCAAGGGCTGGTGGACCAGCTCGGCCGGGTGACCGAGGCCGTCGCCGCACAGCACCACGCCCAGTACGTCGACTTCATCGGCCCCGGGGCGGGACACGACGGCTGCCGGCCCACCAGTAACTGGGTCAACCTGATCGTCCCCGGTCACACCGGGGGCACCATCCCGATGCACCCCACTTTGCTCGGTGAGCAGAACTTCGCCCGGATCATCGTCGAGCACCTGGCCCAGGGCTGATCGAGCGTCACCGCTGGGCCTCCGCCGGGCGCAGGGTCTCGGCCACCTGCGACCGGCACCGGCCTGTTCCGACGCCTTCCGCGTTGTGCGGAAACCGTGGTGGGCTGGGGAGTTAGTGACTCTGACATGACGACGCGTGCAGGAATTGGCTAGCCTGCTCGGCATGACGGCGCTCGGGGGAGACAGTGCGGACGGCTCGGACCTGCATGGCCTCGGGGCCGTGCCGTTGGCCGGCGGCGACCCGCGGCGGATCGGTCCGTTCACGCTGACGGGTCGGCTCGGCTCCGGCGGGATGGGCCGGGTCTTCCTGGGGGTCGCCGACGGGCGATTCGCCGCGGTGAAGCAGGTCCACCCGCACCTGACCGAGGACAAGGAGTTCGTCCAGCGCTTCGGCCACGAGCTGGACAACCTGGCCCGCCTGCCCGCCGGGGTCAGCGCCGCCCTGCTGGACAGCGACCGTGAGGCCCAACCGCCGTGGCTGGCCGCCGCGTACGTCCCCGGTATCACCCTGGACGAGGCGCTGGAGCTGAACCGCGGACCGCTGCCCGTGCCGGACATCTGGCTGTTGCTGCGGGAGGCCGCCGCAGGGCTGGCAGCCGTGCACGAGATCGGCATCGTGCACCGGGACCTGAAGCCGTCAAATGTGATGCTCCGTCAGGACGGCGTCACCCTCATCGACTTCGGCGTGGCGCGGGCCCTGGAGCAGAGCCGGCTGACCCAGTCGGGCATGGTGATCGGCACCCCGTCGTACATGTCGCCCGAGCAGGCGTCCAGCGACCGCGCGGTGACTGAGGCAACAGACGTGTTCGCGCTCGGCTGCCTGCTGGGGTACGCGGCGACGGGGAAGCCGCCGTACGGTGACGGCAGCGGCGTGCAGATGCTCTACCGCATCGTCCACGAGCAGCCCGATCTCGAGCCGTTGCGTGCGGTCGACGAGGAACTCGCCGCCGTGGTCGCCCAGTGCCTCGCGCGCGCTCCGCAGGATCGGCCCACCAGCGCCGAGTTGGTGGCGCGGGCCACGCGGCACGTGGGCCTGGACGTGACACCGTGGCCGTCCGGGGTCCGCGAGCGCCTGGCACTGCGCGCCGATGCCGTGCAGCGCGTCCCTGATGTGGCGACCATGGTGATGGCGCCCGTGCCGGACGGCCCCGCCGGACCGGCCGGGCCCGCTACGCCCGTCGCCCAGATCGTGGCGCCGGCCGGCGAGCCGGAGAGGCCCAGGCGGCGCGGATTCCGAGGGTTCGTGATTCCCCTGCTGGTAGCCGTCGGTGCAGGCGCGGTGGCGCTCGTGCCGTACCTCATGGACCAGCATGCGGGCGGCACGCCCTCCGCCTCCGGCAGCGGCACGACGAGCGCGGTCGCCACGCTCGGCACGCCGTCCGCGTCCGCCTCCGCCTCCGCGAGCAAGTCCGCGTCGGCCTCGCCGTCGTCGCCGTCCTCGCCCAAGGCGAGCGATTCCACGTCGCCCCGCGCCAGCGGTGGGGGCACCGGCGGGGCGAACGGCGGCAGTACGGGCGGCTCCGGCGGCACCAGCACCGGCAGCGGTGGTGCCGGGACGTCGGGCGGATCCAACAACTCCACCGGGGCCAACGGCTCCACGGGGCCAGGCGGCGCCACCGGTTCGACCACCTCGGGGACGTCGGGCGGCACGGGAACGCGCGGTGGCACGGGCGGCTCCGGAGGCAGCGTCACCCCGAGCGGAACCCACCGGCTCAGGTCCGCCCTGGACGGCCAGTGCCTGGCCCAGAGTGCGTCCCACAGCACCTCCGGCTACATCGCGGCCTGCGCCTCGGGCAGCCCGTTCGAGTGGACCTACGCGTCGGTCTCCGGCGGCACCTTCGAACTGCTGAACCCCGACTCCGGCAACTGCCTGGCAGGCAGCGGGGACAACTACACCTACATGGTCTCCTGCGGCAGCACCGACGCCGACGTGTGGAGCTTCGGCCAGCCGACCTCTTCCGGCGCGACGCTGGAGAACCCCTCAGCCGGGCAGTGCCTCCAGAACGACGCCACCGTGGGCGGCTACGCGGTCCTCACCGCCTGCAGCTCCTCCGCCGACGAGATCTGGTCCAACGACTGACGGACTGTCAGGGTGTGCGGGCTGTGCGGGCTGTCAAAGCCGTCAGCCGAGGCGGGCGGGGAACCCGCCCGTGGCGATCGGGCCCCAGCGGTCGGGGGTGATGCGCACGAGCGCTTTGCCCTGCTCGACCATCGCGTCGCGGTACTCCGCCCAGTCCGGGTGCTCGCCGGAGATGTTGCGGAAGTACTCCACGAAGGCATCGAGGGCGGCCGGCCCCTCGGCCGCTTCGAGTACCTCGGCGTGACCGTCCACCTGCACCCACGCGCTGTCCCACTCGTCGGACAGCACCATGACGCTGACCTCGGGGCGGAGCCGGGCGTTGCGAGCCTTGGCGCGCTCGGGGTAGCTGGAGATGACGATCCGGCCGGAGTCGTCGACACCGCCGGTCACGGGGGACGCCTGCGGCGCCCCGTCGGCGCGCCGGGTGATCAGGATCATCCGGTGCCGCGGGCGGATGAACTCCAGCAGGCCGTCACGCTCGACCTTCGTGTTCGCCGCGATGTTTCGTGCCATCAGTTCTTCTCCCCTCGGAGGCCTTCGGCCACCCTATTCGAGCCGTTGGCACTGCGGATGTGTGTCCAGACCAACGTGGCGATGATCAACGCGGTACCGGCGTGGAGCAGCCACCATCCCGGGCCGAACGTGACCGACAACCCCGCCTGGACGGCCGCCGGCAGTGCGTGAACCACCGCGAAGTGATCGGGCCGTAGCTGTAGGTCCGTGATGACCAGACAGATCGGGAGGACCAGGGCGCAGGCGTATCCGAGGATCCGAAGGCCGGGATGCGGCCGGTAGGGCAGGACAGCTGCGCAGACGAGCGCGGCCAGGGCGGGCAGGAGCCACGGCCAGGGCAGCAGCGTCCCGCTCGACGAGAGGGAAGGGAACTGGTCGAGTCCGAGCGCGCTGTGGAGCGCCAGGTTGCTCCGGTCGGCCATGCCCTGGGGGAGGCCCAGTGTTGGAGAGAGCCGGAGGCCGACCGCCTTCAGCGGCATGGCGATGCCGCACAGCGCCAGCACGCCGACCGGCCCGAGTACGGATGCCGCGGCCCTGTACCGCGGTTGTGGTCCGGGGGCGGTCTGAGGCGAGGCCGGTGGCTGCCTCGGCGGCGGGTAAGCGGCGTGGATGCCGGGCCCGCCGGCGACCGGCCGGGTGGCGGGTGCCGTCGGCGTGTAGGACAGGCTCCGGGCGAGCAGCGACTCGGCCTGCGGGCCGGTGAGGCGCGCCTTCGGGTCCTTCACCAACAGTCCGTTGATCAGCGAGGCCAGCGGACCGGCCAGGGCCGTCGGCGGAGCGTCCTCGAACAGGACCGCCGCGAGGGTGGCCACGGGGGTGTCACGCCGGAACGGCAGCCGCCCTTCCACGGCCTGGTAGAGCGTGGCCCCCAGCGAGAACAGGTCTCCGGCGGGGCCCGCCGGGGAACCGTGGGCCCGCTCGGGCGCGAGGTAGTCCACGGATCCGATGAACACGCCGGACGCAGTGAGTGCCGTCTGGTCCTGCTGCACCGCGATCCCGAAGTCGGCCAACAGCACCTGGCCGTCGTCGGCCAACAGGATGTTCGCCGGTTTGACGTCACGGTGGACGATCCCGGCCGCGTGAGCCGCGGCGAGCGCGGCAAGAACGGCCTGTGCCACCCGCGCCGCATGGACGGGCGTGAGGGGGCCTTCCTCGGCGATCCGGTCGCCCAGTGAACGACCGACGATCAACTGCATGACGATCCACGGCACGCCGGAGTCCACGGCGACGTCGTGGACTCCGGCAACGTTCGGATGGTCCCGCAACCGGGCCGCGTGGCGGGCCTCCCGCTGGGCGCGCAGCACTCGCTCGGTGTGTTCCTCCGGCGAGGCCGTGGGGGGAAGTTGGACCTCCTTCACGGCCACGTCCACACCGAGCACCTCATCGTGGGCCTGCCACACGCTGCCGAACCCGCCAGTGCCGAGCCGCTTCTGGAGCCGGTACCGCCCACCGACCAGTTGCCCCGGTCGGCCGGCGCCGGCGTCCCCGACGACACCGACGTCGTTGCCTTCCTGCGACACCTTCTGCCCCCGTCCCCGTCCCAAGTACAGTCCGCCACCGCAGTGTTCCAGATCCCGACACGCGGCAGAGCAGCATCCGGGTCGGGGACCGTCTCCAGCGCGGCAGGCACCTCGTCGGCCGTCACCGGTCCCTGCGACACCCGGCGGCGCTGTGCGCCCTGCGGGCCGCCCCTGGCCTGTGAACGACCCTGAAATGGCGTCTGTTGGTGGCGGGTCATCAGCTTGGCACGTTCCGGGCCGTGCTCGTAGGCAAGGGGTGCGAGGTCGGGGTGGTCGCTGCCACGGCCATGGCACGACGTCGCGCGAGGCGGCCCGAGCAGCGGTAGCCGATGACCATGACGGCGATCACCACCGCCGTCTCGGCGCTGCCGTAGGCCCAGGTGGACGCGCTTGCCTGCTTGGCAGGCAGCTTCGGCGGCGGGGCGTCGGCGAGGGTCGTCTGCCGCGCCTTGCCTACCTGTTGTGCCTGCTGTGCTTGCTGCGCCTGGTAGGCCTGGCTGCGGGCCGAGCCGTGCAGAAACGGTGCGACGAACAGCACCAGCAGTACCAGTGCGACCTCCGCCGCCACGACGATGGGGAAGCGGCGCAGGGCGACACCGGCGGCGCGTCCGGCGTCGCCCTCGGTGCGCAGTGCCTGGACCCGGGGGTGGAGCCAGAACTGGTTGAAGGCGCCCAGCACGAGCACCGAGCCGAATATCAGGATCTTCACGCCGAGCACGCGCCCGTACATGGTGCTGAGCAGTTGCCCCGGGCCGTCGACGTGCTCCCAGTAGAGGAACAGTCCGGACAGGGTGATCGCCGCGACGCAGGCGGTGGCCGCCAGGGAGAAGCGCCGGATGGTCGGCGCCCAGAAGGTGCCGCGGTCGGCCGGTGCCACCGCGCCGGGCAGGGCGAGAAGCAGTAGGCCGACCAGTCCGCCCAACCACACCGCGGCGCCGAAGAGGTGCGCCAGCCAGACGACCGTCTCGAAGACGGTGCGCCCCAGACCGTTGCGGACCTGCGTCGGGAACCTGGCACTGCCCAGGGCTGTCAGACCGGCCGTCAGCCCCGACCACAGCAGTGCGCCGTGGAAGCGTCTGGCCGGGGCGCGGCGTAGCGCCACTGGGATGAGCAGCAGGGCCCCGAGCATCGGCAGACCCACCTGCAGGCCGGAGAGGAACCCGCCACCGCTGCCGTCGAAGAGCCCGGCCCAGGCGGCGGGGTAGTCGTAGCCTCCGCCCGGTCCGCCGGCGGCGTCGTGCGCCAGGCCGACCAGGGCGGCCGGGCCCGCGAGCGCTCCGGCGGCGACGGCGGCTGCGGTCAGCCGGGTGCGGACCCGGGCCTGGGTATCGGCTCCGACCCGCCCGGAGGGGGCCGCCACCAGCAGGGCGAGCACGATCAGCCCGACGAAGGCCATCACCGTGCTCCAACTCGCCCATGCCAGTGCGCTGTCCAGGAACGGCCCCAGCGGGGTGGACGGCGACGGCGCCGCAGTCGGAAGCGACTGCGGCAGCGGGTCGGAAAAGGGCATGGCGAACCATCCTTAGCGGGTGAGGGCGGGCAGCGCAAAGGCTGGCTTAGGTAAGGCTTACCTAACCTCAAGGGGCGAGTGATTCGCAAACCGGCTTCATGCCGGGTGGTCGGGGGTCGGCTGACGGACCGTCCGGCCGCCGGACCTGTCGCGGTGCTGATGAAGCGCTTTAGACAACCAGTCAGAACTCGGAGACCGCCGCCACCTGCCCGGCTCCGCTGACACTCGTTCATGACCGCGACGGCGTCCCGCTGACGCGGTGACCCGGCGCACGTTGACGCGGCGAGCCCGGGCGGGGTGCGATGCCTGAATCATCCTCAGGAGGAGGTACGCATGACCAGTGCCGGCCGTGAATACGTGTCCGTCCGGACGGAGATCGCCGCCGCGCCGGACGCCGTCTGGGCCGCGGTCGCCGATGTGACGCGCATGGGCGAGTGGAGCCCCGAGTGCACCGGTGCGGCCTGGCGGGGCAGTCCGGGCGGACCGGTGCTCGGTGCGCGGTTTCAGGGGCGCAACCGCAAGGGCGGGATCCGCTGGAGCACCGTCTGCCGCGTCGTCGAAGCCGAGCCGGGGCGCAGCTTCGCCTGGGACGTCAGCTTCGGGCCGATACCGGTCGCCCGCTGGGGATTCCGCCTCACACCGGGCGGCGCGGACGGCGGCGTGACGGTGGTGGAGCAGTTCTGGCAGGACCGCCGCGACCGGGTCAGCGCCTGGACGACGGAGACCGTGCTGCGCACCGGCGGCCGCGCGGAATGGAACCGCAGGAACATGACGGTGACGCTCGCCGCGCTGAAGCGCTCGCTGGAGGCCGACTCGACGGCAGACGAACAGCATCCCTGAACGTCAGGACGTCAGGATCGCTGAACGTCAGGACCGCTGAAGGTCGGCCTGGGTCCCGACCTCCTCCAGCGGCCCACCCTCCGTCCGCGGAGCTGCCATGGAGGCGGCGAGTATCGCCTGGACCGCTCCGCGGACCTGGTCTGCGACCACCTCGGGGGTGGCGGAGTCGAGCTTTCCGTCCAGGTGCAGGAACGCCAGGCCGTGGACCAGGGCCCACACCGCGGTCGACAGCGCCTCCGGATCGCTGCCAGGGAAGACGCCGTGGACGATGTCGCGGACGTACTGCGAGATGGCGGCTGTCGCAGCGACCCGCTCCTCGTTGCTCGGATCGCAGGGCTCCGCGAACATCACCCGGAACAGTGCCGGGCGCTCGAGCCCGAAGCGCACGTACGCGACCGCGACCGTGGCCAGCTCGTCGGGAGTCGCGGGTGAGGGGTGCGCGGCAGCCAGGGCGTCGGCCAGCTCGCGGTAGCCCTCCGCGGCGACTGCCGACACCAGTGCGTCGCGGTCCGCGTAGTGGCGGTAGGGGGCCGTCGCCGACACCCCGGCCCGGCGCGCGACGGCCCGCAGGGACAGACCGGCGCTGCCGTCCTCCTCCAGCAACTCCCGTGCCGCGCGCAGGCACGCGGCCCGCAGATCGCCGTGGTGATAGGAGCTGGTCGGCTGTGGCACGGGTCACCCTCTCTGATGTTTACGCCGCATACATTCCTGGCCTAATGTGAGCGTTGTACACATCGTAGTCGAGGAAATCGATGGACAGGAGATTCCCGATGGCCAGCACGCTGTTCTCGCCACTGAAGCTGCGCTCCGGGGCGGTGCTGCCCAACCGGATCGCCAAGGCGGCCATGGAGGAGAACCTGGCCGGCGCGGGTCAGCTGCCCGACCGCCTGCTGATCGACCTCTACCGGCGCTGGGCCGCCGGCGGCACCGGCCTGCTGATCACCGGCAACGTCATGGTCCACGCCGAGGCGCTGACCGGTCCGGGCGGCGTGGTGCTCGACGAGGCCGCGCCGCTTGCGCCGTTCGTCGAGTGGGCCAAGGCCGGCAAGCCCGCCGGTGGGTCGATCTGGATGCAGATCAACCACCCCGGCCGCCAGGTCTCGTCCGACATGCCCGGCGTCGTGTGGGGACCGTCCGCCGTCGGTGTCGATCTGGGGAAGCTCAGCAGCCGCTTCGGCAAGCCGGTCGCCATGACCGCGGAGCAGATCGAAGCCACCGTGAACCGGTTCGCGGTCACCGCCCGCCGCGCCGAGGAGGCGGGCTTCGACGGCGTGGAGATCCACTCCGCACACGGCTACCTGCTGTCGCAGTTCCTCTCGCCCCTGGTCAACAAGCGCACCGACCGGTGGGGCGGGTCGCTGGAGAACCGGGCCCGGATGCTGCTGGACGTCGTCCGCGCCGTCCGCGGCGTCGTCTCGCCCTCCTTCGCGGTCGCCGTGAAGCTCAACTCCGCCGACTTCCAGCGCGGTGGCTTCGACGCCGACGACGCGCGTCAGGTGATCGAGTGGCTGGCGCCGCTCGGCGTCGACCTGGTCGAGCTGTCCGGCGGCAGCTACGAGAGCCCGGCGATGACCGGCCGCCCCGCCGACGCCCGCACCGCGGCCCGGGAGGCCTACTTCCTGGAGTTGGCCAAGGAGTTGCTCACCACCAGCCCCCTCCCGCTGATGCTCACCGGCGGCATCACCCGCCGCGACACCGCCGAGGCGGTCCTGGACAGCGGCGTGCACGTCATCGGCATGGGCACCGCCCTCTCCGTCACCCCCGACCTGCCCAACCGCTGGGTCGAGGGCCGCGAGGCCGACCGGCAGATCCGGCCGGTGACCTGGTCCGACAAGGCCCTCGCCTCGGCCGCCAGCATGGCCATGGTCCGCCACCAGCTCCGTCGCATCGCCCGCGGCAGCGCCCCGAAGCCGGGCACCCGCCCGGCCGTCGCGCTGCTGGCCGAGCAGCGTCACCAGCGCAAGGCACTGCGCGGCTACCGCGCCTGGCTGCCCACGTCGCAGGCCACCCGGTGACGGTCCGGGTGCGATGACCACCCCACAGACCGGCGTTCTGGTTCTCCGTCATGGCGGCAGAGGGTGCGAACCAGAGTGCCTCTCCAGGCTCAGCCGGATTCCTTGGCTGCGGGCCGGTCGACGGTCTGGAGGTGCTCCAGGCGGCTGCCCTCGATATCCGGGTCGGGTACATAGCGTGTGAACCAGCGTGGGTGGTACCAGATCCGGGCGCCGACGATCGCCATCACCGCCGGGACCACGGTCAGGCGGACCACGAAGGCGTCGAGGAGGACGCCGATGGCGAAGCTGAAGCCGATGGCCTTGATGGTCGGGTCGTTGGTGAACATGAAGGCCACGAAGATCGAGAACATGATCAGGGCGGCCGCGGTGACCACCCGCGCGGCCCGCGACGTACCGCGTTCGACGGCGCCGCGCGCGTCGTCGGTGGCGATGAAGTCCTCCTTGATCCGGGACACGACGAAGACCTCGTAGTCGCTGGAGAGGCCGAAGATGATGGCCAGCATGATCAGCGGCAGGAAGCTGATGGTCTCCGTCGGCGTGATGCCGAAGATGTGCCGTCCCCAGCCCCACTGGAACATCGCCACCTGCGCGCCGAACGCCGCCGCGACCGACAGCAGGAAGCCGATGATCGACTTGATCGGCACCAGGATCGTCCGGAAGGCCAGGGTCAGCAGCACGAACGCCAGCCCGATGACCACGGCGAGGAAGACGGGAAGGGCGTCGGCGAGTTTCTGGGAGACGTCGATGTTGGACGCGGTCGTCCCGCCGACCAGAATCGGTGCGCCGACGACCGCCTCGATCGCGGCGCGGTGGTCGCGCAGGCCGTGCACCAGATCCGCCGTCGCGGTGTCGTTGGGGCCGGTCTTGGGGATCACCCGGACGATCGCCACCTGCGGGGTCACCGCCAGCGGCGCCGCTGCGGCGACGTTCTGCTGGGTCGCGAGTTCCGCCGCCAGCCGCTGGGCGTTCGCCGGCGGCACGCCGTGCTCGGTCACCACCAGCAGCGGACCGTTGTAACCGGGGCCGAAGTGATCGCTGATCAGGTCGTAGGCGCGGCGTGAGGTGTCGGAGGTCGGTTTCGAGGCCCCGCTCGGCAGCCCGAGCTGGATGTCCAGCGCCGGGACGGCCAGGAGCAGCAGAAAGCCGACGCCGGCCACCGCGACCAGCGGCCGGTACCGCACGACGAACCGGGACCACCGGGCCCCGAACGCGCGAGGCGACTCCTCCGCCGAGGTCTTGGCCACCCGCTCGTGGTGCCCGGGGCGCAGCCGGCCGCTGACGAACGAGGTGATCCTCGTGCCGGCGAACCCGAGCAGGGCGGGCAGCAGCGTCAGTGCGATCAGCAGTGCGACGGCCACCGCGGCGGCGGCGGCGAGCCCCATGACCGTCAGGAACGGGATGCCGACCACGGACATGCCGCACAGCGCGATGATCACCGTCAGCGCGGCGAAGACGACCGACCCGCCTGCGGTGCCCACGGCCAGGCCGACGGACTGCTCCGTATCCATGCCCTGGAGCACCTGGTTGCGGTGCCGGAACAGGATGAACAGGCCGTAGTCGACGCCGCAGGACAGCCCGAGCATGATCGCGACCGTGGTCGATGCGGAGGCGATGTTGATGACCGAGGCCAGTGCGGTGATACCCATCAGCGAGACGACGACCCCGAGGACCGCGGTCAGGATCGGCATTCCGGCGGCGACGAGTGCGCCGAAGGTGACCAGCAGGATGAAGAAGGCGATGATCAGGCCGATGAGCTCGGGAAGTTCCGAGGGCACCAGTCGCCAGCCCGGATAGACGCTGCCGGAGTACTCCACCTGCACGCCCGCCTGCTGTGCGGGGGCCACCGCGGCTTTGAGGTCGTTCAGGGACGCGTCCTTCACGTCGCCGGGCTGCCCGTTCCACTGCACGCTGACCAGCGCGGCCTTCTGATCGGGCGACACCCCGTGAGCCGCGTAGGGGTCGGAGACCGTCGCCACCTGCGGCACGCCCCTGATCCTGGCCAGGGACGCCTCCACACCGGCCCGCGGGCCCGGGTTGGTGACCGCCTGCCCGGCGGGCGCGGCGAACACCACCTGCGTCTGACCCCCGGCCAGCGCCGGCAGCGTGTGCTTGAGCAGGTCCGTCGTCCGCTGCGACTCCGTGCCCGGAATGGTGAACGTGTCGTTGGTCTTGCCGCCGCTCGCTGTCGCCAGCACGATCGCGACCACGGCCACGACCAGCCAGAAGCAGAGCACGATCCGCCGGCGCCGAAACGCCCAGCGGGCGAGCTGGAACAGGTACGTGGACACGCTGGCGCCTCCGCAGGATGCCGGTCGGCACGCCGGACATCTGCTCCGGGACGGCCGCGCTGTCCACGCAATTCTGTGCAGGCCGGTGGGCTCGCGCGATTCGGGCGCGTCCAGCCGGGGCTCCCGGCCCGCCCTGGTCGGCGCCCCCGCAGGTGGGGATCCGCTCCAGAACATCCCGAACGGCTCAGCGGGGAGTGCGAGTCGCGTGGGGATGGCGTTTGTTGGGTGAGTGCCCGTCATGAGCAGGGGCTGTCGCGCGTTGTCCCAGAGGGGAATCGGCCTGTGTCCTGGCCCCAGATATGTCCGCGTCCCGGAGTATGGCTCTGCGGGCTGCTCTCGCTGATTGCGATCTCACTGGTGACGCCCCAACCGGCTGCGGCCGCTGAGGTGATTCCGGCTGCGGCTTCTCCGGTGATTCCTCCGCAGACGCCTCTGGTCTTCAGCGATCTGTTCCGGAAGGCGGACTGGGGCAGGCCCGGTGCCGTGTGGTGCCCCTACACGTCGGCCTATCCCGACGGGCGGACCAACCCGGGCAACTTGAAGCTGGACAACATCACGACCGGGGCGATGTCCGTCGTCAAAGGCGGGGGTGTGCTCTTCCGTGCCCGCCCGCTCACGCACTCGCCGGTCGGTCAGTGGGCCACGGGTCTGCTCACGACCGAGCCCTGGGACGGCGGCCCCTGCGGAGGCGACGGGTTCATGGTGCGCCCCGACGACTACGTGGTGGTCCATCTACGCTTGCCGAACCGCACCGAGGGCGGGGGTCACGCGGCCTGGCCCGGAGTGTGGACGTGGAACGACGGTGACAACGAGGTCGACATCCTGGAGTGGCACAGCGAGTTGCCCGGTTTCGCGGAGTTCGTCAACCATGTGGACGGTGACAACGGCGCGCTGGTCCGGAACAGTCTCCTCGGCTTCGGAAAGTGGATATACGTCGGTGCCCGGCTCGGCACCGACTCCGTCACCTGGTATCTCGGCGACTCAGTGCGGGACCTGAAAGCCGTCTTCAACGACCACAAGGGCGTGCCGGCCGACTGGAAGGCATATCTGATCGTGAACCTCAGCATCTCCGGGCAGCCGGGTCGGGAGCCGACGACCTTGACGCCCATCACCACCGAGATCTCCAGCGTGCAGGTCTACCGTCCACTCGTGAAACCACTGTGACTCCCCGTCCGAAGGAGAAGAGCATGCACCGCGGCCTTGCTGCCCTCGCCTCCGCGCTGACAGTCGCGTCCCCGTCCGCCCTCGGCATCGCCGCTCCGGCGCACGCTGCAGGGACGCAGCTCCTCTCCTGCACCATCAGCGCCGAGGAGAGCTTCAGCCCCGGAGTCCAGATGGTGTCCGCTCCACAGAGCGTCGGCGGGGTTCTGCACGGACTGGGGCAGACCGCGGGGCCCGCCTGCGCTCCTGCTGCCGACGGCATCACCAGCTTGGACGCCACCTTCACAGGAATGGGCCAGGCCAGCTGCTTCACCGACCCGGCACTGCGTGCTGTCAAGCTGAACGGCACCATGGCGATCACCTGGAAGAAGGCCAACGGAGCAGCCGTCGGATCTTCCCGGGTCAATTGGAGTGCGAGTCAGGTGGACCTTGGGAGCACCGTGCTCGCCGGAACTGTCTCTTCCGGGGTGTTCAAGGGGGCAACCATGTCGGTGACCGGCCTTTCGGCAGACGCGGTGATCAGCGTCACGGGTGGGTGCAGCGCGAGTTCGCCCCTCACGAGTGTCCGCACCACCGACACGTACCTCCGGCTCACGCAGGTGTGACAGCCCAGGCCCGGTGTCCGGCCCTGCGGCGCTTACTTCTCGTAGGTGTTCTTCCAGCGGGCGCGGTGCTGCCTGTCGCCTTGCCCGGCCCCGTTGACCTGGGGGAAGGACGTCAGGGGTGTGCCGCTGTTCCACAGGCCGAGCAGGTCGCGGTGCAGTGCCCAGATTCCGTGCTGGCGGCACAGGTCCTGGGCAGGGCGGGTGAAGCGTGTGGTGGTGACGAAGATCCCGACCTGGGCCCGGTGGTGCTGCAGTGCGCCCATGAGGTCACGGATCTCCCGGGCGGGGATCGCGTTACGGGGCGCGTAGCGCTTGCACTGCACGACCATGGTGCGCCCGTCGGGGAGGAGCCCGCGGACGTCGGCCCCGTTGTCGCCGGCACCTCCGACGCGGACGACCTCGGTACAGCCGTCGCGGCGGCACAGGGCGGCCACGAGGTCCTCGAACTGGGTGCCCGTCATCTGGTCGACCTCGGCGAGGGTGCGGTGCCCGGCCGCGATCGCGTCCTGCTCGCGCCACAGCCGGTCCTGGCGGCGTGCGGCCCGGTCGCGGCGCCACAGCGCCTGACCGGCCGCACCGACCGCCGCGGCGCCGACCAGGACAGTGACGTACGGCCACACCGTGCCCCAGTGGGCGGCCAGGAGTATCCCGCTGACGAGTGCGCCGAGCGCCGCGAGTGCCTTGAGCCTGGTGGTGCGCCGCCGGGCGGCAGCGGTCCCTCTCCTGCGCGCCATGCCGACCCCCTGTGAAGTGACCTGCCGTCATCCCTCCCCAGGGCGGCGCGACAGCGAACACTCTTGTGCGGACGCGGCGCGCCGGCCGCTGCTGCTGCCCCGCGCGGTGTGACCCGCCGGCCGTCCGACGGCGATCGTCAGCGCAGTCCGGCGAAGAGGTCGTTCTCGGGGAGGGGCGCGCTTGTGGTGTCCTGGACGCGGACGAAGGTCTCCACACCCATCAGCCCGGTGAACTTCTCCTTGCCCATCTTCAGGAAGAAGATGTTCTCGCCTTGGCTGGCGTGCGCGGCGAGGGCGTCGAACTTCTGGCCGCCGAACTCGGTGGTGTCGACCCAGGTGGTGATCTCCTCGTCCGGGAGTCCGATCTCGGGCATCGTGGCGGCCTCGTCCGGTTCCGGCTCCCAGTCCGCGCCGAACTCGCGCATGACCTCCCCGAATTTCTGCATCATCGAGCGGGGCGCCGTCGTCCAGTAGACCTTGGGCGTCATTTCGGTCATGGCCAGCGCGGCCGTGGTGATGCGGTTGGCCTGGATGTGGTCGGGGTGGCCGTAGAAGCCGTTCTCGTCGTAGGTGACGACCACGTCGGGCTGGTAGAGGCGCAGGAGTTCGGCGAGACGGGCCGCACCCTCCTCCACGGGGGTCTGCCAGAAGGACCCGGGGGCGTCGTTGGCCGGCCAGCCCATCATCCCGGAGTCGGCGTAACCGAGTGTCTCCAGATGATGGACGTTCAGGACTTCGCAGCTGGCTTTGAGTTCCTGGAGCCGCATCGCGGCCACGGCCTGCGGCTCGTGTCCGGGTTCGCCCGGCTTGACGCCCCCGGGCCCGTCGCCGCAGGCTCCGTCCGTACAGGTGACGAGGACCGTCCGGATGCCCTCGTGCGCGTAGCGGGCGAGGATGCCTCCGGTCCCGGTGGCTTCGTCGTCGGGGTGGGCGTGCACGGCCATCAGGGTCAGGGGCCGGTCGTTCATCAGAGAGTCCTCCGGTGCAAGCTCGTTCTGGGTCTCAGGCCTCGCCGGCAGGCGGTCGCCCGTGGTGCCGCGGCGACCGGCGTTCGGGCAGGCCCGAGGGCTCAGTATCCAGTCGCGCGGGTGACCCGTCGACCTGCGCTCCCCACCCGCGCCGTGCCGGTTGCTCGGGCAGTGCAACAACGGCGGCCGGACCGGCTGTTCCCGCCGCGTCGACGCCGTCGCCCGGAATCTCGTCCACGCAGAACGCTCGGCTGGGCAACCCCAGCCGAGCGCCTGTACATCCTGCTCGCGGCCTGGACAACCGACCACGTGTCGCGACCATCCTTCGAATCCGCCGACTCGGGGCCGGGGGCCTTCGACGTCACCGTCAGTTGTGGCTGGCCTTGCTCAGGCCGGCCTGGACGTCGTCGAAGTTCATCACCGGGATGAGTTCCACCTTGGCGTCGAGTTCAGCGAACAGCGGTTCCGCGACCGAGGGGATGTCGGACGGCTCCTTGAGGTCGAAGACGATGAAGGCCGTACGGCGGCCGTCCTTGGCCCCGAAGTACGTGGCCTCCGGCTGAAGCGACCCGATCGCCCTCTTCATGATGTCCGGCAGCCGGTTGTCCTTGATCGCCTTGTTGGCCTTCTCCGTGTCCATCTCGGCGGTGAGCAGAACTCGCATGGCGTACCCACTCTCAGTCTGTGTGGCGGCACCTGCGTGCCATCGATGCAAGCCTGTTCGGGACATGTCTCGGACGCCTCCCGGGAGGTCCATTGGTGCGCGGGACCAACCGGGACGGGCCTGCGAACTGCGGCGGCACGGATCCTGCTCACGGAGATCGCCGACGAACCGGAGCCGGTCGACGAGCAGGCCCAGGCATGCGCTGGTGATCGACACGCGCCCCGAACTGTCCGGTCGTAGCGTGGCCGCAGGGCCACCGTTGCCACGGCTGCGCCAATCACGTCCGCCCAGGAGGCATCGTGCCGACCATCGTTGTCCACCACAGTGTCGATGACACTAAGCACTGGCTCACCTCGACCAAGCGCGAGGAATTCTTCCGGCCGCTCGGAGTCACGAACATCCGGACGTTCACCAACCCGCAGGATCCGACCAAGGTCGCGCTGACGATGGAGGTGGCCGACCTTGACGCTCTCCTGGCCGCACTACAGGGCCCGGAGGCCGCTGCCGCGATGAAGCACGACGGTGTGCATCCCGACTCGCTGGTGATGTACGTCGAAGCCTAGCGGCGGTGCTCAACAGGCCCGTCCGAACTGCCCGGTCGTACCGCGCTAGGCTGCTGGGATGACTGAGGAGCGAGGGCCGGTGCAGCCGTCCGGAGTGTGGGCCACGGCGGTCGGGGTGGCTCGGGTGCGGGCCCTGGAGACCGCGCGGGAGAACCCGTTGTTCCGTGACCCGCTCGCACTGGCCTTCGCCACCGCCGGCGGGCGCGGGCCGGACTCGGCCCCGCCGCCGCGCGGGGACGAAGCCTCCCGGCGGCGCTGGATGGGCGTGGCGTTCTCCATCGTCGTCAGGACGAAGTTCCTCGACGACCTGCTGGAGCAGGCCGCCGCGGCCGGTGTCCGGCAGGTCGTGCTGCTCGGCGCGGGCATGGACAGCCGGGCCTTCCGGATGGACTGGCCCGAGGGCACCCGGTTGTTCGAGGTCGACACCGCCGAGCCGCTGGACTTCAAGGCCTCGGTGCTGTGCCAGGAGCGGGCTGTCCCGCGCTGCACCCGGATCACCGTCCCGGTGGATCTGCGCGAGGACTGGCCCGGCGCGTTGGCCGCCGCCGGGCACGATCCCGCGCTGCCGACGGTGTGGATCGCTGAGGGGCTGCTGATCTACCTGCCCGAGGACGCGGTGGAACTGCTGCTGACCCGGATCGGCGCCGCCTCCGCACCCGGCAGCCGGATGGGGCTCACCCTGGGCTCGCGCGGGGTGATCGACCGGTTCGGGGCGGACGCCGGACCGGGATCGGCCGCGTCCATGTGGGTCTCGGAGATGCCTGAGGACCCGGTCGGCTGGCTGGCCGGGCACGGATGGGACGCCGAGGTCTACACCCTGCGCGAGCGGGGCGCCGCCTACGGGCGCCCTATCAGCACCCCGCCCCAGAGCAAGGAAGGCCCCGGCAGCCTGGTCTCGGCCGTACGCCCACCGAACGGCTAGCTACTGACGTTGATTGAGTGATGTGGGAGTGATGTCGGTGCCTCGCCGGCACGGGCCCGGCCTTCGGGATCGATGATTCCGGGGGCCTGTCTCCGCCGCGGCGAGCGAGTGCGGGACGAACGAACCGTCGCGCTCATCCGCCCCGCACACTCGCCACCGGAGGGGCTCGGCGGTCAGCTGCCGACGAGCATCTGCCAGGTCTCCGGTCCCACCTGGCCGTCCACGCCGAGGCCGTGCGCGGACTGGAAGGCCCGGGCGGCGGTGTCGGTGCCGGAGCCGAAGCTGCCGTCGACCGCGAGGCCGTAGCCGAACTTGTTCAGCTCGACCTGGGCGGCGCGGACGTCGTCGCCGCTGGAGCCCTGCTGGACCTGGACGATCAGCGCCGACCAGGTCTGCGGGCCGATCTGGCCGTCCACGCCGAGGCCGTGTGCGGACTGGAAGCTCTCGGTCGCGGAGAGGGTGGCCGGCCCGAACTGGCTGTCGGCGGTGATCGAGGCACCGTGGTAGCGCAGCAGGTACTGCGCCGCCAGCACGTTGTTCCCGGTGTCGCCGTCGATGACATTCGGCCAGGGCGGCGCGACGGTGCCACCGCCGGAGGCGCCGTTCCCGGTACCCACGAGCATCTGCCAGGTCTGCGGTCCCACCTGGCCGTCCACGCCCAGGCCGTGCGCGGACTGGAAGGCCCGGGCGGCGGTGTCGGTGCCGGAGCCGAAGCTGCCGTCGACCGTGAGGCCGTAGCCGAACCGGTTCAGCTCGACCTGGGCGGCGCGGACGTCGTCGCCGCTGGCGCCTTCCTGGACCTGGACGATCAGCGCCGACCAGGTCTGCGGGCCGATCTGGCCGTCCACGCCGAGGCCGTGCGCGGACTGGAAGCTCTCGGTCGCGGAGAGGGTGGCCGGCCCGAACTGGCCGTCGGCGGTGATCGAGGCACCGTGGTAGCGCAGCAGGTACTGCGCCGCCTGCACGCTGGGCCCCGTCATGCCGTCGGTGATGTTCGGCCAGGACGGCAGGATGACACCGCCACCCCCGCCGCCGCCCTTGCCGCCCCACTGCCCGATGTCGGCGGCCATCGCCTGGTCGAGGTCCGCGTCATGCCCGGCGACCGTGATGTCGTTCTGGACCTGCCGCAACTGCGCGCGGCTGTCCCAGTTCCCGCCGGACCACGCGTAGGTCTGCCAACCCCAGGCGATCTTCCCGTTGTTGAAGAGCTCCTGGATCACGTGGTAGCCGGCGTACGCACCGGTCCGAGACTGGCCGATCACCGAGGCGACGCCGTCGAAGTAGGAGTTGAGCGCGGAGTACATCGAGGGCTGAAGGTCGAAGTCGATGCTGAAGTAGATCGGCCGCGACGACGGCATCCCGTTGGCCAGCGCTTGCCGCTGCGCCTCGGTGGCATGCCCGGCCCCCTGGGAGTAGGGGTCGGAGGGCACGCCGCTCTGCCAGGACTGCAGCCCGTCGGACTCCCAGTTGGAGACGATGCCCAGACCTGCGGCGGTCAGGGCCTGAGCCTCGGACAGGGTGAGGACCTTCGGGTTCGGCAGCCAGCTGAGGTAACGGCACACGAAGCCGTAGCCCGCCGCGGCGACCGAACTGGCGGTCAGCGACGCGTCGGAGTAGTCGATCCCGTAGCCGGTCGCCGAGGACGCCGCGGTAGCCGCGGACGCCGACCGGGCGAATCCGACGCCGGCCACGGTGGCCACCGCGGCGCCGCCGGCGAGGGTCAGCAGCCTGCGTCGAGACAATCGATGGCCGTGGTCAAACAGGTCCATGACACGTTCCAATTCTTGACCTCTGGTTGCGGGAAGCAACGCGGGAGCCGCTGGGCGACGCGGCATTCGAGTCCCTGCCGGACCCAACTGTCCAGCGCTTGGGCGGTGTCAGTCGGAAGCAGCGCTGCAGGTGATCTTTGGGCCCCGGTCCGGCCTGTGTCCACAGCGAGTCGGGATCTGCTGGGATTGCGGGACGGCACCGCCCCTGACCTGCAGGGATCCGCAGCGGCGTGACGGTTGGGCGGGACAGCGTCGGCGCGGGCCGCCGAACAGGGCGGCTGCGTGGGTGCCGACCCAGGTCTCTGCCGCGGGGCGGCTTCCCGCTGTGGAAGCAGCAGGAAGCCGCCCAGAGCCTTCCGGGGTCTTCAAAGTTGAGCGGTGCGCTGGTTCCGCTTGCTGACGCGACGTCACGCTCGGTGTTGGGTCGGGCGGTTGACCCTGGAGGCATGAGGCGACGGGTCTTACTTCTCGGCCGGGCCCGGATTCCCGCTGATGGACTCCTGATAGCGGTCCGCGTAGGTGCTTGAGTCCTTGACCAGGTCGTCGCAGAACGCGGCGACGTCGTTGCCGATGAGCTCCAGGACCCCCTTGCCCGCGGCGACGCCCTCCTCGAAGAAGTCGACGATCCCGGGGAGCAGGGGCCCGTCGGCGAGTTCGGTCGGTCCGACCTTGAACAAGTACCTCTGCATCTCCTTGTAGACGATCTGGTAGTCCGGCGGGAGAGCCTTGACCCGAGCCATGTGCGCCCGCCACTGCTTCTTGCCCTCGATGATGTCGTGGACGCTCACGTCAGCCCTCCAGCCGGCTCAGTTTCCTTGCGACGTTCCTGTTCAACTGCTCACGCCATCGGTCGCGATAGGTTCGAGCGCCTTCTCCACCGGCCAGCGCCGTGCAGAAGCCACGGATGTCGTCGCCGAGCACCTCGCTGACGCTCAGCCCGTCCGCCGCCGTCTCCTCCAGCAGCGCCAGCGCGGCGTCGAAGATCGGCATCAGGTTGCGGCCGGTGAGGCCCCCATGGGGAAAGAGGTGGCCCTTGATCTGTTCCCACGCCGCCCGGTAGTCGTCGGGCAGGGCCTCGGCCCGGACTTCGAAGGCCTTCCAATCCCTGGTGAGATCGTTGCCTGTGATGGTCTCCCAGAAGTTCATCTCCCGCCCTCCTTGAGCTTGTTGATGCGTGATGAGACGTACTGCCACTTCGCCCAGAACTTCGCGAGTTCCTCGCGTCCGGCGTCGTTGAGCGTGAAGAACTTGCGCGGCGGACCGGCCTCGGAGGGGCGTCTGGTCACCTGGACGAGTCCGTTCCGCTCCAGTCGCAGCAGGATGGTGTACACCGTCCCCTCGACGACATCGGCGAAGCCGAGCTCGTTCAGTTGACGGGTGATGGCGTACCCGTAGGTTTCCTCGTTGTCGATGATTTCGAGCACGCACCCTTCGAGCGTGCCCTTCAGCATCTCCGTCAGGTCGTCCATCGCTAGCCCTCCTCAGCTTCTCTCGGTACTGCGTGCTACCGAGTACCACTACACAGTATCACCGAGTAGTGGGGGATGTCAGCAGGCTGCGCGCCCATCGCGGCGAAGCGGGATGCACGACCATGTCAGATGCAATGTCAGACGTGGCGCGACCACTCATTGTGTCGAGTTGGATACTCTTTGTAACTACTAGTGCGACTTGGTATCTGCAGAGGAGGACGTCATGGTCAGCAAGGCCAGCATCGTTTTCGCCCATGGGCTGTGGGCCGACGGGTCGTGCTTCGGGAAGCTCATTCCCGCGCTTCAGTCGGAAGGCCACGAGGTCTACAGCTCGCAGCACGGCCTCGACTCACTCGAAGGCGACGTCGCGTGCGTCACCCGCGCCATCAACCACGTGCCCGGCCCGGTCGTGCTCGTCGGCCACTCCTACGGCGGCACCCTGATCACCAAAGCCGGCACCCACGACCGCGTCGGCGCCTTGGTCTACATCGCCGCGCTCGCCCCCGACGAGGACGAGACCTCACAGGACCAGCAGAACAAGTTCGCCCCCACGCCCGTCTTCCAGCACATCGACGTCGCTGACGGCCGCATCTGGCTCCTTGAGGCGGGCGTTGCCGACTTCTGCGGTGATCTGCCGGCAGCCGAGCAGAAGCTCGTCCTCGCGACAGGCGCCGTGCCGGTCCCGGATCTGTTCACGCAGCAGGTCCCCGGCACGGCCTGGCGCACGAAGCCGAGCTGGTACATCGTCGCGAACAACGACCGCACCGTGAACCCGGACCTGGAGCGGGCCGCAGCCGAGCGCATGGGCGCGAAGACCTACGCAGTCGACAGCAGCCACGTGCCCATGCTCTCGCATCCCGACGTCGTCCTTGACGCGATCCGCGACGCCGCGAAGACCCTGGAGGCTTAGGCAAACGGCAGGACCCCACGACGACGGTCGGGCCGGAGTGTGATGGACGGTATGAGCAGCGAAGGTCCCGAAGCTGCGAACGCCGCGCGGACCGACCCGCTGGTGCAGCTGGATCTCGACCGGCTGCGGAGGCGCACCAGCATGAAGTGGCGCGCTTTCCCGGAGGACGTACTCCCGCTCTGGGTCGCGGAGATGGACGTCCCGCTCGCGCCCGCCGTCGCGGCGGCGCTGCGTGAAGCGATCGACCTCGGTGACACCGGTTACCCCTACGGCACCGCCTACGCCGAGGCGCTGGCGGACTTCGCCCACGAGCGCTGGCACTGGGACGGCCTGCGCGTCGACCACACGGCGATCGTGCCCGACGTGATGATGGGCGTGGTCGAACTGCTGCGGCTGGTCACCGACCCCGGCGATGCCGTGGTGGTCTGCTCACCGGTCTACCCGCCCTTCTACGCGTTCGTCGGTCATGACGCGAGGGAGGTCGTCGAGGCCCCGCTCGGCGCCGACCTGCGCATCGACTTCGGGAGCCTCGAGGAGGCGTTCGTGCGCGCGCGGTGCGACGGCCGTCGGCGCGTGGCGTTCCTGATGTGCAACCCGCACAACCCCACCGGCGTGGTCCACACCCGTGACGAGCTGCGGGTCGTCGCGGAGCTCGCTCGGACGCACCAGGTGAGGGTCGTCTCGGACGAGATCCACGGTCCGCTCGCGCTCGCCGGGGCCACCTTCACCCCGTTTCTCAGCGTCCCCGGCGCGGAAAGCGGTCTTGCGGTCACCTCTGCCTCGAAGGCCTGGAACCTCCCGGGCATCAAGGCGGCCCTGGCCATCGCCGGTCCCGAGGCCGCGGCCGATCTGCGACGCATGCCCGAAGAGGTCAGCCACGGACCGAGCCATCTGGGCGTCATCGCCCACACGGCGGCCCTGCGGTCCGGTCGGGAGTGGCTCGACGAGCTCCGGGCCGGACTCGACGCCAACCGGCGTCTCCTGGGCGACCTGGTCGCACGGCACCTGCCCGGGGTGACGTACCGTCAGCCCGAGGGCACCTACCTGGCCTGGTTGGACTGCACCGCGCTCGGCCTGCACGCGGACGGGTCCGACGGCCCCGGCGTGGTCAGCGAACTCGCCGGCCCGGCGCGGATGTTCTACGACCGGGCCCGGGTCGCCCTCAGCTCCGGGCACGTCTTCGGCACCGGCGGCGCGGGCTGTGTGCGCCTCAACTTCGCGACCTCCCCGGCCATCCTGCGCGAGGCGGTGGAACGCATGGGACGTGCGGTCGCCGAGCTGTGACCGCACGGTGTCGCCGTGGTCGCGGTGGTCGCCGACATGCGAGATCGATCCAGGCGTTGAACCGCGCCCGGTCCCGTTGCGGGCAGGGCTTACGGCACCGGCACGGGTCTTGGTGTCGGGTCGGGTGCCTCCAGCGCGGCGCGGAGTGCGGGGATGTCCGGGGCGACGGCGGTCAGCAGGGTCAGGTTCTCGCCGAGCGGGAAGGCGGCGGCCTCGGCCGACGCCCCCACCGTGCCCGCGCGGGTCGTCAGCATCTGACCCAGCGTCCGATGGCCTGCCAGGACCGCCGGGCCGTCCCAGCCGGGCGGGGCGCCGGTACCGATGTCGGTGGACTGGTCGAGGACGAGCCGGCCGCCCTGGCGGACGGTCAGGCGGGAGGTGAGGCGCCCCGGTCGTTCGTCGTGGCGTCCGAGCACCTGCTCCTCGCGGAGCAGCAGCCGGGCGTGCGGATCCAGGTGGACGCGGGTCCACAGCCGCAGCTCGCTGCCCGCGGCGGCGATCACCGGTTCCGGACGCCAGATCAGCTCGGCGTCCCCGGCGACGGTCAGGTCCAGGTCGTAGTGGGCTGGTGCCGGTTCGCGGCCCGGGAGGCTGAGGGTGGCGGCTGCGCTGGTGACCAGTAGTCGGGCGCCGGGTTCGACGACCACCTCGACGCGCAGCCGGTCCCCGCCGAGGGGCGCGGCCATCGCGCCCACCAGGACCACGTGTGCGGCGCCCGCGTCCTGCGGGTGGCGGGAGCGGCGCAAGGCGAGCGGGCCGTCGCCGGTCAGCTCGCGCAGGGCCGTGCCTCCGCGCGCGTCCGCCGTCGCCCGGATCCGGGCGACGGCGCTGACACCGCTCATGCCCGGCGCCAGTCCGCGAGGCGCTCGCATACCCACGCCGCTATCGGCGCCACTCCGTCCGGGCCCACCAGCGAGCAGAAGACGACCGGCAGTTCGCCGCGCTGCGCGGCCGCGTCCCGGGCCATCACCGACAGGTCCGCGCCGACCAGCGGGGCCAGATCGGTCTTGTTGACGACCAGCAGGTCGGAGTTGGTGACGCCGGGGCCGCCCTTGCGGGGGATCTTGTCACCGCCGGAGACGTCGATCACGAAGATCTGGTGGTCCACCAGCCCGCGACTGAACGTCGCCGTCAGGTTGTCGCCGCCGCTCTCGACGAGGACCAGGTCGAGCGGGCCGACCGCGGCTTCCAGCTCCTCCACCGCTTCCAGGTTGGCGCTGATGTCGTCGCGGATCGCGGTGTGCGGGCAGCAGCCGGTCTCCACCGCGGTGATGCGCTCCGGCGGCAGCACGGCATTGCGCAGCAGGAACTCGGCGTCCTCGGTCGTGTAGATGTCGTTGGTGACGACGGCGAGGGAGAGTTCGTCGCGCAGCACGGCGCACAGGGCCGCGACCGTTGCCGTCTTGCCGGAGCCGACCGGCCCACCGAGGCCGATCCGCAGGGCACGCCGGGCCCCGGAGCCGGTTCGGGGCGCGGCCGGGGCCGGGTGGTGGTCGGGTGCGGGAAGGTCGGGGTCCAGGTGCATGACGGCTCCGTTCATGGGGGGACGGTTGGGACGGCCCGCAGCGACGCGGGCCTTCGGGCACCGGGCGCCAAGGGTGATTCATGAGGCGAACAGCCGGACCGGCCAGGCCGCGTGCTGTTCCGCCGAGATCTCCAGCAGCGGCGCGCCGAGGACCGGCAGCAGGTCGACGTCGCCGGGTTCCGCCGCGGTGACCGCCTGGTCCGCGACCTCGCCGACGGCGGGCGCCAGCCGGGCGAGCACAGCCGTGGCCTGGAACGGGTCCAGGCCCAGCAGTCGCACGCACGCCGTGACCGGGCCGGACACCGTCTCGTAGGCCACCGCTGTCGCCGCGTCCGCCGGGCCGAGGCCCGCCACGGAGGCGGTCACGCCGAGCACGACCGGCTGGTGTGCCCCGCCCGGGCACGCCGCGGCCAGCCGCTCCAGCGCCGGGTCGGGCCAGGCCGCCCGTGCCGCGCGGAGCAGTTGGCGGCCGAGGCGGCGCGACGCGGCCCGCAGCGCGGGGGAGGGCGTGCGCGCTTCCGCCGCCTCGTCGAGCGCGAGCGGGTCCGTGCCCGCCGCCGCGCTCGCCGCCAGGGCGGCGTTGGTGAGTCCGACCGTGTGCAGCCGTCCGGCGCAGAACGCCGCAAGGCTCGCGGCGTCACCCACCCGTCCCGCCCGGACCGCCGCCTCGACGCCGCCGGAGTGGGCGTGGCCGCCTGCCGGGAAGCGCCCGTCGGCGAGGACGAGCAGGGCGGGGTGGACCGAGGACTCCCTCATCACGGAGCGCGCCTCAGAAGAGGAAGTACCGCTGGGCCATGGGCAGTTCCGCCACCGGGTGCGGTTCGACCACCTCGCCGTCGATCCGCACCGTGAAGGTGTCCGGCTCCACGGTGACGTGGGGGAGCGCGGCGTTCTCGCGCAGATGCTCCTTCCGCACCTCGCGCGTGTCGCGGATGGGCACGAACGCCTTGGCGACGCCGAGCTCCTCGCCCAGCCGCTGCGGCAGTCCGTCCTCCAGCGCCCACGGCGTCACGAAGTTGAGCGAGTTCGCCGACGGCGACCGCCCGACCCCGCCGAACATCGGGCGCGGCAGCACCGGTTGTGGCGTGGGGATGGAGGCGTTCGCGTCGCCCATCTGCGCCCAGGCGATCTGGCCGCCCTTGACCACCAGGTCCGGCTTGACGCCGAAGAAGGCCGGCGTCCACAGCACCAGATCGGCGAGCTTGCCCGGCTCGACGGAGCCGATCTCGCCGTCCATACCCTGCGCGATCGCCGGGTTGATCGTGTACTTGGCGACGTAGCGACGTGCCCGCAGGTTGTCCGCGCGCCCGTCGCCGGGCAGCGAGCCGCGGCGCCGCTTCATCACGTGCGCGGTCTGCCAGGTGCGCAGGACGACCTCGCCGATCCGGCCCATCGCCTGCGAGTCCGAGCTGATCATCGAGATCGCGCCGAGGTCGTGCAGCACGTCCTCGGCCGCGATGGTGGACGGTCGGATCCGCGACTCGGCGAAGGCGAGGTCCTCCGGGACGTCGGCGCTGAGGTGGTGGCAGACCATCAGCATGTCCAGGTGCTCGGCGACGGTGTTCCGGGTGTGCGGGCGGGTCGGATTCGTGGAGCTGGGCAGGATGTTGGGCTCGGAGACCACCGTGATGATGTCGGGCGCGTGCCCGCCGCCCGCGCCCTCGGCGTGGTAGGCGTGGATGCCGCGACCGGCGATGGCGGCGAGGGTGTCCTGGACGAACCCGGCCTCGTTGAGGGTGTCGGTGTGGAGCGCGAGCTGCGCCCCGCTCTCGTCGCAGACGCGCAGGCAGGCGTCGATGACGGCCGGGGTGGCACCCCAGTCCTCGTGGATCTTGAACCCGGCTGCTCCGCCGCGCAGTTGGGCACGGAGCGCCTCGGTCGAGACCGTGTTGCCCTTGCCCAGCAGCCCGAGGTTCACGGGGTACTGCTCGGCGGCGGCGAACATCCGCGCCAGATGCCAGGAGCCCGGCGTGATCGTCGTCGCCTTCGAACCCTCCGCCGGGCCGGTGCCGCCGCCGAGCAGCGTGGTCACCCCGCTCGCCAGCGCTTCGTCGAACAACTGCGGGCAGATGAAGTGCACATGGGAGTCCACGGCCCCGGCGGTGAGGATCCGTCCGTTGCCGGCGATCACCTCCGTTTCCGGGCCGATCACCAGCTGCGGGTGCACGCCGTCCATCGTCTCCGGGTTCCCGGCCTTGCCGAGTGCGGTGATCCGTCCGTCGCGGATGCCCACGTCCGCCTTGACGACGCCCCAGTGGTCCAGCACCACCGCTCCGGTGATCACGGTGTCGGGGGCGCCCTGGGCGCGGGAGACGCGGCTTTGGCCCATCGACTCCCGGATCACCTTGCCGCCGCCGAAGACCGCCTCGTCCCCGCCGCCGCACAGGTCCTGCTCGACCTCGACCAGCAGGTCGGTGTCGGCCAGCCGGATCCGGTCCCCGGCCGTGGGGCCGTAGAGGTCGGCGTACCGGCGCCGGGTCACGGTCAGCGCGGCGGCCCGCGGGTCACCGGCGCTCGTCCTGCCGGCACCCGTCTCGTCGGCGCTCATCCGTCCACCCGCCCCGCTGTCTCGCCGCGCAGCCCCCACACCTCACGGGCACCGCCGAGCGGCACCAGTTCCACGGTCATCGGTATCCCCGGCTCGAACCGCACGGCCGTCCCGGCAGGCACGTTGAGCCGCCGGCCGCGCGCGGCGGCGCGGTCGAAGCGGAGCCCGGGGTTGGCCTCCGCGAAGTGGTAGTGCGAGCCGACCTGGACCGGCCGGTCGCCGGTGTTCACCACCTGCAGCCCCGTCACCGCCCGTCCCCTGTTGAGCGGTACGTCGTCCTCACCCAGCAGCAGTTCGCCCGGAATCACGTCACGCCCCCCGCTCAGTGGATCGGCTCGTGCAGGGTCACCAGCTTCGTCCCGTCCGGGAACGTCGCCTCCACCTGCACGTCGCGGATCATCTCCGGCACGCCGTCCATCACGTCCTCGCGCCCGAGCACCGACCGTCCGGACGCCATCAGTTCAGTGACGCTGCGTCCGTCCCGCGCGCCCTCCAGCACGTGCACGGTGAGGATCGCGAGAGCCTCCGGATGATTCAGCCTCAGCCCGCGCGCCCGTCGCGAGAACGCGACGTCGGCGGCGACGTGGATCATCAGCCGTTCCTGCTCGTGCGGGGTCAGTCTCATCGGCGCCGAACTCCTCGGGTGGGAGGAAAGGACGCGAGCACCCCGTCGTGCCGCGGTTTCGGCCAAGCTACCGGATCAGAACCGGAGAACCAGGGGTGTCACGCAGAAGTAACCTGACCGACCCACACCCCGCCACGCACGCCGGAACATGCCGGGGTGGCCCTTACGCCCCATGCCGCTCCGGGGACGAAGCTGGGCCCCTCTGAAGGCCGGTCGGCCGGCGCGCCGTCAGGGACGGACTGTCGCGCGAGGGCCGACGGGCCAGCGCGGACCGGTCGTGGGGTTGCCGAGCCAGGCCCACTGGGCGGTCGGAGTGACGGTCATGCCGTAGTCGTACGGGACCGGTTGCCCGTGCTCCTCCCATTGGTCCCATGCGGCGACGACGTCGTCGCCGATGCGCCGGGCACCGCCCTGGTAGAGCGTCACCGCGCCGTCCCCGGTGGTCGACAGGGCTGCCCAGGACCGGGCGCCGTCGTGCAGCCACGCGTTCACGCCGTCGTCGTCGACGGCCGTGATGACCTCGACGTCCGGCACCGCGACGCGCAGCGCGAACTTGAGGTTCCAGTTCTCGTGCAGCGGCGCCAGCTCGCGGTCGAGGGTCCGCTTGTTGTCCGGGGCGCTGCTGCCGCGCACAGTCCGGAATCCGGCGTGTCCGGTGGTGCGTGGGTGGGCGTGGTGGCGGTCGGCCATGAACTGGCCCAGGCCCTGGACCCAGCCGGTGGCGGCGTCCGCTGTGGGCTCGACGGTGAGGGCGACGTGTCCGAGTCGGCCCCAGGGGAACACGATCCGCCCACCTGGCCGGGTGTGTGCCAGCCACAGCAGCGGGACGCTCTCGACCGCGTAGCTGGCGTGGATCCGGTCGAACAGCCCGTCACCGGGCGCCTGCCGGGTGGTGTCGCCGACACGGACCTCGGCCCGGATGCCGCAGGCCCGCAGGCGGGCACGCGCGGTCGCGGCCAGAGAGGTGTCGGTCTCGGTGGACACCACCCTGCCCTCGCCCGCGCGCCAGGCGGCCAGCGCGCAGCTCCAGCCCTGCCCGGTGCCGATGTCCCACACCGCGTGTCCGGGCTCGAGCAGCAGGCTGTCCAGCATGTCGACGACGACAGCGGGCGCGGACAGGCTCGAGGACGGCAGCCCACCGGTGACCTGGGTGACCGCCGCGGTGTCCGGACCGGCGAACAGGGTCCGCGCCCACCCCTCCGGGTCCGTGCCCCGGTCGACGGGCGCGTAGGTGCGCCCGTCCCACCGCCACAGCCGCCCGGGAGCGAACCCGTCCTGCGGCAGCGCCGCGCAGGCCTCGCGTAGCCACGGCGACCGCTCGGGCCACGCCCCGCGCTCGGCCATGGCCGCGTCCAACTGCCCGCGCAGGGTGGCCAGATCTGGACCGGTCACCTCTTGTGCTTCCCGTCCGAGGGCGGCGGGGGCGGCACCTGCCCGTCCGCGTTTCCCGGCGGCGGCGCGCCCTGGCCCGGGTCCGGCGCCGGCTTCTCGTGCTCGCCCACGGCATCTCCCACTCGTGTGCCCGACCGACCCACCCATCCTGACCCGGCGTCACCGCCGGGCGGAAGCCCGGCACCACGGCGCACCGAGGGCGCGTGGAAGCAACCTCCTGGAGTCGAGCACGACGCCAACCCGGCGAGGGCGTCCAGGGCGTCATCACTTCCCGGCGGCCGGAGCGGCCGGAGTCCGCAGGGTGGAACGTCACGGCAGGCCCGGCGCGGTGCGGTAGTCGGCAACGACGGTCTTTGCCGCCGCCAGTGCCCGCAGGCCCGTCCGGGCGTAGTCCGCGTCGGAGTCGGAGTCGGAACCGGCTGTCAGCGCAGCATGTGCTCAACACAGCGGCCCCGCCGTCGTGTTGTTGGCGGGGCCGAAATCGGGTCGTGGGTCAGCGGTGTCCGGAGCAGGAGCACACGCACATGCCGAGCCGGCTTTTCAGGTGGTTGGGGTCGTGTTGTTGAGCCAGCCGGCTTTGGTGGCGTTGACGCCTGCCTGGAAGCGGCTGTTGGCGTGGAGTTTGGTGGTGAGCTCGGCGATTTTTCGGCGGACGGTGCGTTCGTGGATGCCGAGGTGGCGGGAGATGGCTTGGTCGGTGAGTCCGGCGGCCAGCATGTGGAGGAGGGCGGTGGTGTGGGTGTCGTGGGGTGGGGTGAGGTCGTGTGGGGGGTCGGTGGGTGGGGTGGGTTCTTGGTGGGGGCGGGTGGCGTGTGTTCTTTGAGGCTTTTGGTTCCTTGGGGGATCAGGGGCGTGGAGTGGGCCCAGTAGTGGTGGAAGACGCCGCGGAAGACGTGGTTGACGATGGGGCTGTGGGGAGTGTGGGGGACGTGGAGGAGGGAGGTGGTGTGGTCGATGAGGGCGAAGCTGAGCGGGAGCACGGGGTGACTGCGCCCTTCGGCGCCGCCCTGGAGTAGTTCGTGTAGGTGCCGGGCGGTGTGGGGGGTTCGGGTGGTGGCGGCGCGGATGACGAAGCGGATGTGGACGTCGCGGGCCAGCAGGGTGTGGGCGGCGGGGGTGAGGGTGCGGGTGAATTCGTCCCCGGTGCCTTGGAGGAGCAATTCGGAACTGGTGCTGCTCAGTTCCCTTTCGAGGGCGGCTGATATGTCGTCGGGGCCGTCGATGACCTGGATGCGGTTGTCTTCGTGGTGGGTCATGTAGGTGGTGCGGTATCCGGTGAGGACTTCGTAGGCGTTTTCCCAGGTGTTGGCCATCGTCGCGCCGAATTGGGCGAGTTGGTCCTCGAAGTCCTCGACGAGGCAGCCGAGTGCGTGTTGGGGGGCGAGGGCGATCCAGCCGCTGGGGGTGTGGTCGCTGGGTGCGAACAGGCCGAGGCGGTGGAGTTTCTCGGTGGCGTGGTCGAGCTCGCGTGTTGTCCAGCCATAGCTGGTGGTGGCGTCGTCGGGGCGCCAGGCGGGGTTTTTGACGGCGAGGTCGTACAGGGTGTGTGCCGTGTCGCGCCCAGCTCGTGGGGCGAGTGCGGGGCGGGGGCCGGTGTCCGGGCTTTTCCGGACGATGGAATTCAGTTTGACAAGAAACGATTCTTCCGGGCCGAGTGCACGAATACTTGTCATGATCACGAGAGTAAGTGCAGTTCGAGCCGGGTTCAAGGTTGTTATGGTTTCAGTCCTGATAGGGGCCCTTGACAAAGCCGCCAGGGGCGTTGTGTGACACGACGATGTCGCACCATTGCGCCTGGTGTCCGGCTGTCGGGTGTGTTTCGGTGCGCTTGGTGTCCCGTTTTCCTCTTGTCCTGTTGTTCGGGTATTTCGCTGTGCCGGGTGTCGGGTCGGGTTGGTCGGCGGGGGTGGTTGTTCCCGGTTCCGGCGCTGTTTTTCGGTCGTGTCACTGGCTGTGGGCTTGGGCTGAACTCCCGGGCTGTTGACGACGGCTGGCTCGTCCCCTGATCCGGCCGGGCGGCCCGTCGGCACCAGGTGCGTGGTATAACACGAACATGATGGGGGAGAGCTATCTCGCCGCCGCCGAAGCAGCGGTGTCACTGTTGGCGCACCAGTCCGTGGCCGATGCGTGGGACAAGCCCAGCGCCCTGGCGCGCTACGCAGTCAGCGGGCTCGCGGGTCATCTGGCCGGGCAGGTCAACGTGGTGGCCAAGGCGCTCGACGGCCCGGAACCGGACACCGAGCCCGTGGCGCTGCTGGACTATTTCCTTCAGGCCAGCTGGATCGACGCCGACCAGGACGGCGAGGTCCACCGCGGGGTCAGAGGCAGCGGCGACCAGTACGCCGCGGTCGGCCCGCAAGCGCTGGCGACCCGGACCGCCGAGGTGCTCGACCGGCTGCGCCGGGACCTACCGCGCCAGGCCCCGCACCGGGTGGTGCAGTTCCCGTGGGGACCGCCGTCACTGCGCCTGGACGACCTGCTGACCAACCGCATGATGGAACTGGTCGTGCACGTCGACGACTTGGCGGTCAGCGTGGGCGTCCCGACGCCCGAGTTGCCCGCCCCGGCGACCGACGCGGTCGTCGGCCTCCTGGCCACGCTGGCGGCCAGGAGGCACGGCTCCGTGCCCGTACTGCGCGCGCTGACCCGGGTGGAACGCGCGCCGGCCACGATCGCCGCGTTCTGACGGGGGTGACGCGCTCGCCTGCGTGTGCGCCGTGGGGTGTCGGGCGAGGGGTTGGCGGATCGGGGCTTGGGGATATCCTACGCGCCGTGCGCGTCATCTTGTTGGGCGGCGCGGTCGAGCAGGATGGCGCGTTCCTTGGCGTTGCCTGTCAGGGCGGCGGCTCGTTCGAACTCGGCGCGGGCCTCGGCGTGGCGGCCGAGTTTGGCAAGGAGGTCTGCGCGCACGCTCGGCAGCGCGTGGTAGGAGCTCAGGGAGTTCTCGCTGAGCAGTTCGTCGACCAGGGCGAGGCCTTCGGCCGGCCCGGAGGCCATCGCCACCGCGACGGCCCGGTTCAGGCGCACGACGGGCGAGGCAGTGACGGCGGTCAGTGCCGTGTACAGGTCGACGATCTGGGACCAGTCGGTGTCTTCGGGCAGGCGGGCGCGTGCGTGGCAGGCGGCGATCGCGGCTTGCAGGACGTAGGGTCCAGGCGGCCCCGGCGGGCACTGTCCGGCGCGCAGCAGCGCGGCGAATCCTCGGGCGATCAGCAGCCGGTCCCAGCGGCTTCGGTCCTGTTCGAGAATCCCGATCGGCTCGCCGTCGGTGCCCACCCGAGCCCGCAGGCGCGAGGCCTGAAGTTCCATCAGCGCGACCAGTCCGTGGACCTCGGCATCCTGGGGAGCGAGTTCGGCGAGGATCCGGCCGAGCCGCAGGGCTTCGAAGCACAGGTCCGGGCGCGTCCAGTCCTCGCCGCTCGTCGCGGCGTAGCCTTCGTTGAAGACCAGGTAGAGGCATTCGAGGACCGAGGCCAGGCGTTCGGCACGCTCGCCGGTCGGAGGCAGTTCGAAGGCGACACGGCGGGCGGCGAGGGTGCGTTTGGCCCGCACGATGCGCTGCGCGACCGTCGCTTCGGGCAGGAGGTAGGCCCGGGCGATCTCCCGGGTGGTCAGGCCGCCGAGGAGCCGGAGCGTCAGGGAGACGCGGGCGTCGACGGAGAGCGCCAGGTGGCAGCAGACGAACATCAGGCGCAGCACGTCGTCGTTGATCTCGCGTTCGTCGAGGGCCGCGTCGTCGTCGAGGGCTCGCTGCATGTCGTGCAGGTCCGCTACGAGCTCCTGCTGTTTGCGTTCGAGCCGTTCGAGGCGACGCAGCCGGTCGACGGCGCGGCGTTTGGCGATGACGGTGAGCCATGCGCCCGGATTCGGGGGAACTCCGTCGCGGGGCCACTGCTCGAGTGCGGCCAGCAGGGCTTCTTGTGCCATCTCCTCGGCCAGGTCGACGTCGCGCAGGATGCGGGCCAGGCCGCCGATGATCCGTGCGGACTCGAGCCGCCAGACCGCTTCGACCGCGCGGCTCACCTCGGACTGCGCCATGGGGCCGATCCCAGCATCGGGGTCGGCCCCATGGCAAGCGCGGCGCGCGGGCGTGCGCTGGGGGTCAGGCCTTAGGACGCGTCCTCGGGCCCGAACACCTGGCGGATGTCGCCCTCGCCGTCGCCGGCGATCGTCCAGAAGCGCCGGGCCAGTTCCAGGGCTTCCTCCTTGGAGTGGACGTCGAGCAGGGCGAAGCTGACGATCAGCTCCTTGGCCTCGACGTACGGGCCGTCGGTGAAGGTGACCCGCCCGCCGGTCGAGGAGGCGTGCGTCCCCTGCGGTTCGAGGCCGCCGGTGGCCAGCAGCGCGCCGGACTTGGACAACTCCGCGACGAAGGCACCCATCTCGGCGTACATCTTCTCGTCCGGGGCGCTGCCGCCGGCGTAGGTCGTCATCAGGTATCGCATGATCGTTCCTTTCTGAACGGGTCGGTCGTTGACGCGTGGTGGTTTGCCGGGATCAGGACGGATCCGGGTCGGTCGGCTGCCAGGAGGTGTGGCCGGCCAGGGTGTAGCCCACGAGCGCGGTGGCGTGTCCGTGGCCGACGCCGTACTCGGCCTTGAGCCAGTCGACGAGTTGTTTGTGCTTGGTGAGGTTGCTGGAGCGGATGAGGTCGATCCATTCGTTGATCGGTCGCCCGTACTTCTTCTCGATGGAGGGGAAGTAGAAGGCGGGTCCGGTGACGGGCTGGGTCATGGCGTTCTCCTCAAGGGACCTCTTCGCGTGTGTGGTTCGGCGGGCTGGTCACCCGGTCTCATGCATGCTTCGAACGGCGCGGGCACAGATCGACACCGTCCGGAAATATTTTTCGGCCGGCGAGGCGGAACCCGGCGGATGGCCGCGGCTCGGGCATGGCGATCAGTGGGCAGGGCCTCGGGCTCGGCGTGCCTGCGGCAGTTTCGGGGTGTGTGGTTGCCGTTTCCGGGCGTGGCCTATTCCGGGTTTGTGTGGGGCGGGGTCGGGGGTGGGGGCCCGTGCTGGCATTGGTGCCGGCGGTGGTCTGCGCGGTGCGTCTGCGTGGCGCTGGCAGCGGGGACCGCGACGGCGATGAGGACGGTCGAGAACGGCTCTGACCGCTTACGACTGGTTGGTCAGCTGAGTGCCGGAGCGGGAGCGGGCAGGTAGGGGGAGATGTTGCGCCAGGCACGCTCGATGTATGCGTTCTTCTCGCCGACCGGGGCGACGTAGTGCAGCGCGCCTTCGGCGGCGTCGTGGCACTGAAGGCGGGCGATGATCCAGGCGGCGAGGTAGTGCGAGGCCAGGCAGCCGCCGGCGGTGGCGGTGTTGTCCTTGGCGTAGAAGGGCTGGTTGAGGACATCGACGCCGGCGGCAACGACCCATGGCTTGGTGATCAGGTCGGTGCAGGCGGGCATGTTGTCTAGCAGGCCGAGCTTGGCCAGCACGAGCGCGCCGGAGCACTGCGCCGCGATGAGTTGGCGCGAGGGGTCCAGGCCGCGCAGGATGTTCATGATCGCCGGGTCTTCGACGACCTCGCGGGTGGCGCTGCCACTGCCGACGATGACGGCGTCGGCGGCGCACGCCTCCTCAAGAGTGGACATCTGCTCGATCACCACCCCGTTCATCGACGTGACCTTGGGGCTGGGGGTGGCGATGGTGACGCGCCAGTCGTCGGTCTTGACGCGGTTGAGCACACCGAGCGCGATCAGGGAGTCGAGCTCGTTGTATCCCTCGAAGGTGAGGATGGCGATGTGCACCGTGGCTGTCCTTCCGGGTGAGTTGGGTCCAGACGGTAGGAACCCGCGAGCAGGACAGTCAAAGAATTGTCATGGATACAATCCGGTGCATGGCAGCCTCGCGATACAAGACGCTGGTCGACGCGCTCGCATCCGAGATCCGGACCGGGCGGCTCACCGCAGGTGTGCGGCTGCCGACTCATCGGGGGCTCGCCGCCCGCGAGGGCATCGCCGTGGTGACCGCCACCCGGGTGTACGCCGAGCTGGAAGCGATGGGCTTGGTGAGCCGGGAACAGGGCCGCGGCACGTTCGTGCGTGACGTCGCGGTTCCCGCCGGTCACGGCATCGACCAGCAGGTCGTTGCCACGGACGCGGTCGACCTCAGCTTCAACTACCCGTCGCTGCCCGGCCAGGCCGATCTTCTGCGGCAGGCCTTGCGAGAGGTGGCCACCAGCGGTGATCTCGACTCGCTGCTGCGCTATCAACCACACCGCGGGCGTCCCCAGGACAGAGCCTCCATCGCACGACACCTCAGACGCCGGGGGATCACCACACAGGCGGATCGGGTCCTCATCGTCAACGGTGCGCAGCACGGCCTGGCCGTCACCGTCATGGCCACGCTGAGCGCCGGCGACGTCGTCGCGGTCGACGCACTCACCTACCCGGGTTTCAAGGTGCTCGCGCACGCCTTCCATCTCGACCTGGAGCCCATCCCCGTCACCTCCGACGGGCCGGATCTCGATGCCCTGGAGAAACTGTGCGCGACCCGCCCGGTGCGCGCGATCTACACCATGCCCACCCTGCACAACCCTCTGGGCTGGGTCATGTCCGCGGCCGACCGCACCCGTCTGATCAAGATCGCTCGGCAGCACGGTCCGCTCGTCATCGAAGACGCCTCCTACGCCTACCTCGTCGAGGACCCTCCACCGCCCCTGGCCGCGACCGCGCCGGACATCACCGTCTACGTCTCGGGACTGTCCAAGAGCATCGCCACCGGCCTGCGGGTCGGCTTCGTCGTCGCCCCTCCGTCCACGGTGCCCTCGCTCGAACGCGCGATCCGCGCGACCACCTGGAACACGCCCGCCCTGACCACAGCGATCGCCTGCCGCTGGCTCGATGACGGAACGGTGGACCACCTGGAAGCGCAGAAACGGGACGACGCCAGGGCCCGTCAGGAACTCGCCGGACAAGAGCTGGCAGGCCTGCCACTCGTCAGCCACCCCTCGTCCTACTTCGCATGGCTGCCGCTGCCCGACGACGCACGCGCCGACCGCCTGACGGCCACCCTCGCGCGCCGGCACATCTCGGTCACCACGGCGGAGCCGTTCACCACCTCGACGCACACACCGCAGGCGCTCCGCCTCGCCCTGGGCTCGACCGATCTGGAAAGTCTCCGGTCGACGCTGCGTACAGTGCGACGAGTCGCCGTCGAGGACGCCTACACCTGAACTCCCGTCGGCCAGCCGATTTGGCCGATTCTGATTCCTTCGGCCAGACCCTCCCGTGACGGCCGCGTGTTCCCGTGAGAGGGGCTCCTGCACCAGTCGGTGCGTCAGCCCCCCTCGGATGGTTTGACTTGTTGAAGCGTCAGCTCTGGAGGCGGCTGTCGTTGTTCCATGCGACGCCGAGCGTGCCCGCGTCAGTCAGAGCATGGGCGGCCAGTGCATGGTGTCGAGGTGCCGCATCAGGAGGCGTTCCTGTGCGCCGATGTCGTCGAGGATGGCCCGTCCGGCGGCGATCAGGGCGGGGAAGGCGGGCTCGTCGGAGCGGAGATGGGGAGTCACTTCGCTGACGGGGAGGCGCTGGTAGGCGAGTAGCGCCGCGCCTTGGAAGGCGGCGATGCGGTATGCGTCCCTGCTGTGCGCGAGGATCCATCCGTCCGGGCAGCTGGAGAGCCAGAACGTGCGGCCGCTGCTGTGGACGGAGACGCCGTGGGGGCGGTCGCCGTCGACGACCTGGTCGACGAGTTCGAGGGGGCGTTCGGCGGCGAGCTCCGCGAGGGTGCGGGGGTGTTCGAGGCCGTCGTCGATGAGGGTGCGGATGGTGACGGCACGGGACTCGCCGGCGGCTTCAGCCCGCGCGTCGAGACGCCGGAGAGTGTCAACTGGCAGGCGAACATCGATCTTGGGGCCGACTTCGGGGCGTCCGCCGGGATTGCTCGGCGGAGTGGGGCCCATGACGTCCCTCGGGACAGGTTTCCGCATGCGTCAACCCTACGGGGGTTTCCGCATGCGTCAACCCCCGGGGGGTCTTGTTCTGGCGTGCTTCCTGGTCACCTTGACGGGATGAAGGCCGGCTGATCTGGCGTCAACACGGCCCGCGGCCGGGTGCCGGGAGCGCAGGATGCCTGTCGCGGCCGGGAATTCCACCGTTCGCCAGAGCATTCATGGCTCGGAATAGACCTTGATAGACTGCTAGTCTTGGTTTATGGCGTTGTATCGGGACATCTATATCGACCTGCGTCGGCGGATTACCGCTGGGGAGTGGGGGGTCGGGGACCAACTCCCCGATCTGGGAGCCCTTGTGGGGCACTATGACGCGTCCTTGAATACCGTCCGCAGGGCGACCAACGCCCTGCGCGACGAGGGCGTGTTGCGGATCTCGCAGGGTGAGGGGACGTTCCTGGCCGCGCTGCCGCAGTCCACGAACGAGGAGCTGCTGGAGCGGTTGCGTGGCGCCCAGGTGGCGATCGGCGACGCCATCGCGGCGCTGGAGGCCGCGGGCCGGACGATCGCGGTCGCCGCGGCGGAGGGGGAGCCTGATGTCTGACAGTGACGACAGCAGGTTCGCTGGCGTCGACGCGCTGCTCGCTGCCGTGAACGCGGGCACCGTGCTGCCGGTCCCGGCGGAGCGGGTGCGCCTGCGCGAGACCGCCGGGCTGACCGTGGCGGCCGTGGCGCAGGCGTTGGGTACGCGTCCCGCGACGCTGGAGTCGTGGGAGGCCGGGCGCAGCGAGCCGACCGGTGACCGGTTGGCCGCCTACCGGCGGCTGTTGGAGGGCCTGGCGGAGCGCTACCCCGCCGCCCCGGATCCCGTGGAGTCGACCGCCCCGGCCGCCCCGCCGACAGCGACGTCGGCTCCGGAGCGCCCGGCCGACCCGGTGCAGCCCGTGCCGGTCGCGCCGACCGCGCCCCCGGCGCCGGTCGCGGCTCCGGCGCAGCCGTCCCGCCCGAGCACGCAGGCTGCTGCGCCGTCCCGGCGTACTGCTCCGACCCGTGCCAGTGGGCGAGCCGCTGCCCCGCGTACCCCGGGACCGAGCGCACCCGAGTCTGCTGCTCGATGGTGGCCCGCGGTCGCGCTGGACGTCGTGCCGGACGGCTGGGTGCTGGATGTGCCGCAGGTCCCGGCCCCGGCGGGCGCGAGGCTGACGGACTTGTTCGCGTGGCTGGGCACTGGCCTGCCTTTGCGGATCGAGCGGGTCCACGCGGCGGGTCGTGGGGGCGATGGGACGGTGGTGCTGACTGCCGGCGCGCTCACCGCGCTCGGCCTGCCGGCCGTGCTGCCGTCGACGGAGAAGGCTCTGACGGCGCTGCAGGCGAAGCTGGCGAAGGCCGCTGCCGCTGTCGGGATGGAGGTCTCCGACCAGGTCGGTCCGGCGTTCCGCGCCTTCCGTCGTAAGGGGTCCGCGGGCGGTCCCCGCACTTCGCTGCGGGTGCTGGTTGCGCCGTGGCTGGGGCAGGGCGACGCCCGCCAGCAGGCCACCAGCGCGCTGGCCGCGCCCCTCGCAACGGGCGTGGACGGCAGCGCGGACGGGCTCACTCTGGCCCGCCGGATCCGCGCCTTCACCGCCGACCTCGGTGTCGCCCCCGGCGCGTCGACGGCGTCGACCGCGATGCTGCTCCTGGACGCGGTCCGCCCGAGGATCGAGTGGGTGCGAGACGAGTCGACGGGGGAGTGGACCTCCCACCTGCGTGAGGGCGCACTCCCGGCGGGGGACCTGTGCGTGGCTCCTGCGGCCGGGGCCCGGCACCCGTTGACCCGTCAGCTCCTCGTCGAGGGCGGGGTGGTGTGTGAGGAGGAGGACTACAAGTGGTGGGCCCGCCCCCTCACCGACGATGAGGTGAAGCGGCCGTTCGCGGTCGCGGTCGATGTCTGCGCCTCCTACCTGTCCGTCACCGAGTCCCTGCGCCTGCCGGTCGGCCCGCTTCAGTTGGTGACCAGCCCGGTGTGGGACGAGAAGTCCGCCGGGCTGTGGTGGTGCGACTTCACCACCACGCCCGTGGACGAGTTGCTGCCGCACCCGGCGACGTTCCACGGGCAGGTGCCGACCGGACCGGGTTGGTACGCCACCCCGACCGTCGCCTACATGACCCAGGCGTACGGCTTCGACCCGGGCACAATCACCGAGGCCTACCTGTCGGCGCACACGGCGCCCATGTTGAAGGAGTGGACCGCCAGGGTGCGCGCAGGCTACAAGCGCGCCTACGCCGTACTCGGCCTGGTCGACGGGCTCAACGCGGAGGCGTTCCTGGCCATCTACGCCGAGCACAAGGACATCGGCCAGGACCCGGAGCTGGCCGACGCGATGACGCTGGCCGGGCTCTACAAGAACGTCTACAAGGGCGGGATCGGGAAGTGGTCCGACTCCGCACGCCACCTGGACGACCAGACGTGGTTGGAGAAGGTGGCCGCGTCCTGGGCTTACCGGCCGGAGATCCGGTTCCACATCATCGCCGCGGCCCGCATCGCCGCCCACCGCCGCCTGCGCAAGACGCTCCAGCTGACCGGCCGGGCGCCGTTCGCGGTCAACGTCGACTCCTACCTGTACGCCACTGACGCGCCGTCACCGATCGAGCTGCTGCCGGTCAAGGAGGACGGCTCCCCGGTCCCCGGCGCGCTGCGCCTGGGCATCGCGCCCGGCTCCCACAAGCACGAGTCCTCGATCCCGCTGGCCGAGGCGGTCGCGGCGATGGAGCGCCGTGAGCACCCGTCCCGGCTGGTCCACCAGTACTCCACCGACGGCACGCCCGTCGTCCAGGCCGATGCCAACGCCCGGGAAGACGGTGAGTTCTGATGGCGGGCCGGGGCATGTTCGGCAGGGTCCGCGAGGCGCTGTTCCCCTCGCGGAAGGCCCCGGTGCAGATCACCACCCAGGCCGAGCACGTGCGGGACAAGATGTTCGGCGGCTCCACCAGGGCCATGGCCCAGGCTTACGGTGTGAGCCAGCGCAGCGTCGAGCGCTGGATCAAGGGCACCCGCACACCCCCGGAGCTCTCCCGCGCCGCCGAGCGGCGGTGGGAGAAGGAGAACGCGGTCCGTGCCGGGCAGGGCCGCCCGCCGCTGCCGCGCCCGACCACCTCGGCCGACCGGCTGGCCAACGACGCGGTCCGCGCGCAGACCACCGAGCGGGGCCGCGAGCGCAAGGCCAAGCAGCTGCAGCAGCTCGGCGTCTTCTCCGGCCACACCGCCCGCGTCGGGCGCGCCACCACCTTCAACATCCGCGGCTCGGACGCCGTCCGCTCCCGCGACGTCCACGTCACCCTGACCGGCGATCAGGCCGCCGCGCTCGCTTTGGCCGAGACCGAGGATGCGGTGCGCGCCGTCATCGGCCAAGCGCTGGCGGACTACTTCAACGGCGGCGCCTACGGTGGCTTCGGACCGGACGACTTCGAATGGGACGAAAGCGACTTCGACCTGCGCTGAGCGACCCGCTTGTGACTGAGCGGTTCGGCCGGCGAGTGAGCCCCGATGCCCCGTCGGTGTGGACGCGACTGGCTGGCGCGAATACGACACGACACGTGATGTCATGTTCCCGCCACGGTGATGCTCTTCCCCCACCGGAAGGGGTGGCATCAGCATTCGCCTGTCCCGTGTCGGCGGCCGTCGACACCCACCGGTACCGCTCTGCATGTCAGGAGAGACATGTCCGGACTGGCTCGAACAGGATCCTTACCCCTCGCCGGCGCCCTCGTCGCGGTGTTGGCCATCGCCGCTCCCGCGCTCGCGACCACCGCCCCGGCGGCCTCACACGGCCACGCGACGCACGCCACCACCCCCGCGCTCGCCCAGGTCAGCAGCGATCCGTATTCCGACGCGCAGGCTCAGCACGCCACCGAGGTCGAGCCGGACACGTTCAGCTCCGGCAGCACGATCGTCTCGGCCTTCCAGGTCGGCCGGGTCACCGGCGGCGGCGCGTCCAATATCGGTTGGGCCACCTCGACCGATGGCGGTCAGACCTGGACCCACGGGTACATGCCCGACACCACGGCGAACACCGGCGGCGCCTACGGCCAGGTGAGCGACGCGTCGGTGGCCTACGACGCCAAGGACGGCGTCTGGATGGTCTCCTGGCTGGGCATCACCTCCGGCAACAACGTCGACGTGGAGCTCAGCCGCTCCACCGACGGCGGCCAGACCTGGGGCAACCCCGTCGCCGTCTCCACCGGCGCGTCCTACGACAAGAACTGGACGGTCTGCGACGACCACGCGTCCAGTCCCTACTACGGCCACTGCTACACCGAGTACGACGACGCGGGCGCCGGCGACATCGAGCACATGCGCACCTCGACCGACGGCGGCCAGACCTGGGGCGCCGAGTCGGGCCCGGCGGACAGCCCTAGCGGGCTGGGCGGCCAGCCGGTCGTGCAGCCGAGCGGCACCGTCGTCGTGCCCTTCTCCTCGGCCAGCTCGAACGCCGAGCGCGCCTTCACTTCCACCGACGGCGGCGCGAGTTGGGGCTCCAGCGTGCAGATCGCCACCGTCTCGCACCACACGGTGTCCGGGCTGGACGACGACGCCGCCGACATCGCCAAGCAGGCCTCCCCGCGCGACACCCTTCGGGAGAGCCCGCTGCCGTCGGCCGAGATCGACGCCTCCGGCAAGGTCTACACGGTGTGGTCCGACTGCCGCTTCCGCAGCGGCTGCACGAGCAACGACATCATCATGTCGACCTCCACCAACGGCACCTCGTGGAGCACGCCGGTGCGGGTGCCGATCGACGCGGCCACCAGCACCGCGGACCACTTCACCCCGGGCATCGGCGTGGACCCCTCCAGCTCGGGCAGCACCGCCCGGATCGGCCTGACGTACTACTACTACCCGAACGCCAACTGCACGGACAGCACCTGCCAGCTCGACGCGGGTTACGTCTCCTCCACCGACGGCGGCACCACCTGGACCGCACCCGTACAGCTGGCCGGCCCGATGACACTGGGCTGGCTGCCGAACACCAGCCAGGGTCGGATGTTCGGCGACTACATCTCCACCTCCGTCCTCGCCGGCGGCAACGCCGTCACCGTCATCCCCGTCGCCCAGGCCCCCAGCGGCAGCACGTTCAACATGGCGATGTACGCGCCCGTCGGCGGACTGCCCGTCGGCACCGCGACAGGCAACACCGTCACCGTCACCAACCCGGGCAGCCAGACCTCAACCGTCGGCTCCGCGGTCTCGCTGCAGATCTCCGGCACGGACTCGGGCGGCGCGGCCTTGACCTACTCGGCGACCGGTCTCCCGGCGGGTCTGTCGATCTCCTCCTCCGGCCTGATCTCCGGCACCCCGACCGCGGCCGGCACGTCCAGCGTGACTGTCACCGCCACCTCAGGCACGGCCTCCGGCCAGGCGTCCTTCACCTGGACGGTCAACAGCTCCAGTGGTTGCACCAGCCCCGGCCAGAAGATCGGCAACCCCGGCTTCGAGACCGGCACCGCCTCCCCGTGGAGCACGACCGCGGGCGTGCTCAACAACGACACCACCAGCGAGCCTGCCCACTCGGGCAGTTGGGACGCCTGGCTCGACGGCTACGGCAGCAGCCATACCGACACCCTGTCGCAGTCGATCGCGATCCCGGCCGGCTGCAGCGCCGGTCTCTCCTTCTGGCTGCACGTCGACACCGGCAAGACCAACACCACCGCTGTCGACACCCTCAAGACCACGGTCACCAGCGGCTCCACGACCACGACCCTGGCCACCTACTCCAACCTGAACGCGGGCAACGGGTACACCCAGTACTCGTTCAGCCTCAACTCGTTCGCCGGCCAGACGGTGACCCTGAAGTTCACCGGCGTCGAGAAGACCGGCGCGCAGACCTCGTTCGTCATCGACGACACGGCCCTGAACGCCTCGTGAACCACCACCGGACCGTGACACACAGGTCCTGAACCGGGGGCGACCCACCCCCCGACCGCGGCGGGCCGCGGGGTGCCCCGACGTGCACCCCGCGGCGATCAACACGATGCCCATCGATATCCATCGACTCGCCCCAGCGTGGCGTGGGAGCGAGCACGGAAAACCGATGATCACGGTTAAACGGCTCTACGTCCGGACTCCCGAGCCGGGTGGTAGTGGCGCCGGGCCGAGACGCGCGGCGACGTGTGATGCGGGGCCCCAGGTCTCCCAGCGGACCGACGGTACGCCGTCGGTGGCGCAGCACATGCTGAAACGGTCAGTAAGTCTGTGACGTGACAGTGCGGACCGGCGCCGACGCGTTCGGCCCCGGACGGGCACACCTGTTCCACCTACTGCCTTGCTGTCAGGCGTGTTTCGGCGGACGGAGGGGAGACGGTCTTCCGGCCGGGATCGGGGGCATCCAGCGCGCCTTGTACAGGCTGGTCTTCGCGATGCGCAGCGTGCCGTCGGGGAGATGGAAGGTGAGGGTGGAGGTGCACCACTCGCACGGGTTCGCACCGTCGGCTGCGACGGTGAGGACCTGGCCGGTTGCGGGATCGTCGCTGATGCTCGTCACGCCCGGCGCGTCGATGCCCTTTTCTCCGGTGAAGGGAACGAACGCGTTCCCTGGGGTGGAGTACTGGTAGACGTGACTGTTGGTGGTGACCCACATCAGGTTCGGGGCGGAGGCGACGGCGTTCAGGTCGTGGGCGCCCTGGTTGGGCAGGACCACGGACTTCTTCAATGTGATGTGCGGCCGGCTCGGGCTGCCGGTGACGGCGAGGGCCACGAGCCGGTTGGTGCCCGCGGCCCAGAGCAGTTGCCGGGCCTGGTCCCACTGCAGACCGTGTGCGCCTGCGAGGTCAAACTGCGTGTAGCGGGCCGACAGCGTTGACTGGGAGGCGGTGTAGATCCGCACGAAGTCCTGGACGCTGGCGGCGATCGCGATGTTGCCGTCAGGGAGTACCTCCAGGGTGTGCGCGTTGGCGCCGGTGAGCCCGGCCCACCGCACCCACCCGCCGGGGTAGGCCACCATCGCGGCCAAGCCCCCCGATGCGCAGGTCAGCACCCAGTGCTCACCGTCCCACAGCCGGTACTTGGCCTCGTTGACATTGCTCCAGGTGCGTTTCGGGTCCAGGACGCTCAGCTCCGTGCGGCCCACAGGGGTCCAGGACCAGGAGGCGGCCCGGACAGCTCCCAGGTCGTGCACCCGGGGCGTGACGTGCTGCCATGACGGATTGCTGCCGTCGAGCAGGAGCACCCGCTCGCTGGCCTGGTCCGCCGCAAGGATCAGGCTGCGGCTGGCACGGCGCGGGGCCGACCGAGCGGGCTCCCGGCAGGGCCGGTCCTTCGCGAAGGCGGCCGAGCCGCTCACGCCGATCACACCGGCCGCGGCCTTGATCACGGCCCGCCGTGACGGCGCCGCAAGCTGGCGCGGGGGCACGAGGATTCCAGTGGAGGACGGGCTCATCCCTCCATGGCACTACGTCAAGGCGTGTCAGAGGGCCAGTGACACGCGCCCGGGAACACGCGGCGCAGGACGCAGCCGGGGGAGCTCTGAGGCTTCGCCCGGTCCGGCTGCCGGCGCGGTAGGTCGAAACCCGCTGGTGGCCGTGTTCGGGGGTGAAGGGTTGTGGTCACTGCGCGTGCCCCCTTCACCCCCGCCACGGCAGGGGCAGGGCTGGTTCAAAGTCTTGCCCCAGCGGTTCTACGTGTGCTTCACGCGAATGCCGCTATGCGTGTCAGTGCAGGATCGCGTGGGAGATGGCGCAGCTGTTGGTGTCGTTGGACCAGCTGGACTGCTCAGCGAAGGTGCCGAAGGATCCGAACGAGATGTTCGCCGCGCCGCCCGCCGTGCCGGGGGAGAGCCAGGCGCACTCGTCGGAGTTCTCCTCCTGGTAGTAGGAGCTGGACGTCTGCTGGTTGGTCCAGCCGCCGGCCGGGTTCATGTCCGACATCATCTCGTGCCACTCGTGGCCCATGGTCATGGTGTAGCCGTCGAGCGTGCCCTTAGTGCCGGAGTTGACGAAGTCGATGCCGCAGGCGCTCTGGCCGCTGATCTTGAAGTCCATGTTGTAGGGCTGGTTGCTGAACGCGATGTCACCGTACGGCGAGGTGACGGCTCCGCCGCTGAGGGTGGTGTCACCGTTCCAGTCGTGCCAGGCGCAGTAGCCCGTGGACGGGTTCTCGTAGCCGTCCGGGTCGACGCCGTGGGGGGAGAGGATGACGTAGTAGGCGTTGCGGTTGGCAGCGGCGGTGGTGTTGCCGAAGTGGGCAGCCGCGTTGACCGCCTCGACGCCGAGCTGGTGGCCGGTGGCGGCGGACGGGGACTTCGCGGAGTTGTCGTACCAGACGCCGGACAGCACGCCACCGGTCTGGTAAGGGATGAAGTTGGCGTTGGTCGGGCAGCTGGTCGCGCCGGCGGCGACGTTCGGGCCGTCGCACCACTGGGTCAGGTCGGCGGACCAGGTCTCGCCGTTGGTGCCTATGCCCTTGAACATCTGCTGTGCGGCCGAGGCGGCGTGGTCCGCGTCGCCGGTGAAGGTCGCGTTGCCGTTGGAGTCGGTGCCCTCGGTGCCCCACTGGGTGCCGTAGAAGACCAGGTAGACCTTGGCATGGCCGCTGTTCACGCCGATGCCGTCGATGCCGCCGCCGTAGGCCAGCGTCTCGGGGCCGGTGGTCGCTGCCGCCGCGGTGTGGGCCTTCGTCCAGCCCTGCGCCTTCGCGTTCCCCTGGAGGGTGGGGATCGCTCCGTGCCGGTAGGGGTGCTGGTACTGCGGGTCGTACGGGTTCGCCTGCGCTGCGGCGTGCGGTGCGTTCGCCGCCATGGCGGCAGGGGCCTGCGCCGCGATGAGCAGGCCGCCGGTGATCAGGGTCAGCGAGGCGAGTCCGGTCAGGAGCTTGCGGCTCGCGCTGTGGGGGTGGGGGAGACCCATGGAAGGTAGTACCTCTCTGCGTTTCGGGCCGTCCGAGGGGGTGGGACGGGACGGCTCCCGTGCGCCGACGCACCCCTGACCCGCGGGTTCGCGGACAGGGATGTGCCAACTGGCTGATAAGGAAACGTGCTTGAGGAAGTGCCGGTAGATCGGGCGAGCGGTGCACCACTGGCCGGGGTGTAGCGAAGCAGACCTGCTCGAGCCCGGTCAATGCCTTATGCGAAACCCACAGCTCCGTTAACGGCCGGAAGATAAAGCGTTAACAGAATCGCGATCAAGACAGTCCAGCACGTCAACACATGGGTGGTTTTCGGCCGGTGTGTGGATGCAGCTCTTCTCCCCGCCGAAGGCGACCGCTGCCGGCGGCTCCTCCCAGGGAGCGTTTCGCCGCCGGTTCGATCCGCGCCGTCGCCTCCGTCATCGGTATCAACTCCGCGACCCTGTACTCGCACGACCCCCCCTCCCAGAGCCACCTGCCGGCCGAACTGGCGCGCATCGGCCGCCAGGAGCTCCACGACAGGTTGACGGAGGCATCGGCCGTCACGAGCGATGCGGCGTCCGAGCAGCTGGGCGCGCTCGTGCGGGTGGCCACCCTGATGCACACCGACTACTCGCTGTTCGCGGTAGTCGCCAATGACGAACTGCACGGGCTGTCAACGGAACTGGCCGCGCCAGCGCCCCACCATTCGCCCGGCCGTGCGCCGATGGTTGCAGACTCGCGACCCGAGCCGGCTCCGGGGTGGTGCCCGGTGCCCACGTGTCGCGGCCGCTCGCCCGTGCGGCAGACCGTAAGTGGGCACTGCACTGCCGGGAGGCTTCGTCAGGGGGTTTGGTGGGCGCGGGCAAGTTGGAGGACGGTGGTCCATTCACTGAGGATGTGCTGGAGCTGGGCGGTGTTGTTGTTGTTGATGGTCTGGTGCTGGTAGGTGGCCCAGAGCGTCGTAAAGGTCTGCAGGTACTGGGTCCGGGTTTTGCAGGTGACGTCGGTTTCTGCTGCGTGCTTCTCGTAGGGGGAGGGCGGGGGGAGCGTGGCGCCCTTGGGGACGGGGAGGCCGCGTCCGAGGAGGCTTCGGTCGTGTTGGGGGGCGAGGGGGTTGGGGTAGGTGTAGCCGGCCTGCTTCATGCAGGCGCTCCAGGCGGTGTTGGCGGCGCGCAGGCGGGGGTCGGCGAAGACCTGGTCCAGGGTGTTGGAGCGGAGGTTCTCCAGCGCGTTGCCGGCGTCGTTGGCCGCGGTGATGTCGAGTGCGGTGTAGGCCTTGCCCGCGCATCCGTGGAAGGCGTTGACGACGGCCTGCGGGACGGCAGGCTGAGTGCCGGAGCCGGAGCCGGCGTCGGGCATGCGGTAGCCGAACTGTTCGGCGTCGGCCATGGTGGAGACGCCGTAGTACACCAGCGGGGGTGTGGGGGTGGGCAGGTAGTTGCCGCCCCACCCGGTCGGCAGGGTGAGTCCCTGGGCGTGCATGCAGGACTGCTCGATCTGGGTGGCGGCCTTGAAGACGAGATTCTCGTCGCCTGCGGTGGCGTAGGCGTCGTAGGCGTCCAGCGGAAGGATCATCGAGCCGTCCGACAGGAGGTCAGCGCCGCTCGTCCGGTAGGTCACGGTCACCCCGCTCGGTGGGGTGACCGTGAACGCGCTCAGCTGCGCCGCCGGTGGGACGGGTGCCTGGTTCAGGCGGGCCAGGGCGACGGCCCCGGCCGCGATGACGGCGAGACCGATCAGGGCCGCCTTGCGGCGCAGCGGCTGTCGGACGGCTCCCTCCTTGCGGGGAGGGCGGGTGGAGTCGGTCTGCATCGCGAAGGGGCTCCTGGTCGTGTGGTGGAGGGGAACGTGCCCTGCCCCGTCCGAAGGACGGGAACAGCATTCAGCCCAGCGCGGCTGGATGACGGTCGCTCAGGCCGGCCGAAACCAGGAAGCGTCGGATGCTGGGCCGGTAGGAGCGCCGGGCTGTACCCGATTCGCGCTCCTGGACCGGGCGGGTGCAGTCCCAGCCCAGGAGCGTCGTGGAATGCCATGCCTGCCCCTGGCCGCCGGGAGCGGACCCTTCGGCGGCCAGGGGTGCTAGAGCGTCAGCTCCAGTGCTGGTAGTTGTTGCCCAGGCCGTAGGCACCGTTGGTGTAGACGCCCGTGTTGGCTGGGCCGCTGCCGCCGTCGAGGTACAGGCCGGTCTGCTGGGAACGCAGGGCCCAGCCGTTGCTGGTGGAGATCTCGTACCAGTGCTGGTAGGTGTTGGTGGGAGTGGGAGGGTTGCAGGAGGTCAGGTAGACGTTGCCCTGCTGGCCGTTGTCCCACTGGGTGTTGCTGTCAAGGCACCAGTTGCCGCCCTCGCCGTCGTTCGCCTCGATCCAGGTGCCGTTCGGCTGCTGGTAGTCGTACCACTCGCCGTACGGGGTGTTGTCCTCGCCGGCGCCGGTGTAGACGCAGCCGCAGTTCGTGCCGTAGGCGAGGGAGTCGCCGGTGGCCTTGTTCGTCCAGGTCACCAAGCCGTTGGCCGAGGCCGTCCCGGCGACCCCGAGCGTCGTGGCCGCGAGAACCGCGCCCACCACCGCGGCCTTGGCCAGGCGCGCCCCACGTCGTGAGGAAGTGCTCATCTGCACATCAACCCTTCTGCTGACCGGATGGGTGGCGATGCCATGGGCCATTCCGGCGCTGCGATCCCGACCCTGTCCGGGGCGGGTGACGGTGATCCACACCGACGCCGAGGATCTTTCGGCTCGCCTGCCAGGGGTGTCCAGACCGGCCCTGGAATTGACGGTTCTGTGGGACGGGGCACGATCTGAGCTGGGCAAATGCGGGGGCATGTGACGATTCTGTGGGACGATCATGTGAGGCGTTGCGGGCTACCCAGGTGGGCCGAACCGCGACCTCGGATGGAGGTGGCTGCAGCCGGGGGATCGTTGTCGCGTCCTCACGGGTTCGAATCGTGGGTAACGTAGACGGACCGAGCCAGTCCACTCGAATCAGGGCAACCCTACTGGATTTACCGTGCGTTGGATCGGGCACTGGACAGCCCGCGGCCCGGCCCGGTGTGCCCCGCCGGCCACTGCACGCCGCAGACCTGGCGGCGCTCGCACGCCCATCGCCTGGGGTGTCCACGGCCGCGGACGTCCTTGAGTCGGCGCCGGCCTGCCCACCCGCATCATCCGCCGCGTCCTGCCCTGCACCCAGGACGCGGCGACGCTGCGCCCCTGCCCCGGAGTCCTCGCCAGCCTGCGCGACCAGTTGGACATCCTCGACCAGGGTGGTGCGACAGCAACGATCCGACCATGACCTCTAAGGGAGCGAAGTCCGCGAGTGCCTCGGTGAGGGCGGCGATCAGATCCTCCCGCGCGCCCTTCGTGATCAGTACCGCGTGGCCATCGCTGATGTGGTCGAGCGTCATGTGCTGCTCACGATCTCGATCTGAGGGGTGACGTACACATGGAGCACGCTCTCGCCCTCGGGCCACACGTCCTGGGCGTGCTGGAACAAGAACAGCTTCATGACGACGCACCGCAGCGGTCCCCGCACGAAAATCGGCACGGTCAGTCCTCGTACGGCACTGGCCCCCGCTCCATCCTGACGACCGCTCACCTTGGTGGTGGCCTTGAGTGAGCCGCGGGTGCTGGTGTGCGGGAGCCGTCGCTGGCCGTGGCCGCTGAGCGTAAAGACGGGGTTGACCGGCTCCAGGTCCGCTGTGGCGACGATCTGGTGGTCATCGAAGGAGCGGCCGACAGGGGCTGATGCTGCAGCTCATGCCTGGTGCGAGATGGGCGGGCTCTGCGCGGAGCGTCATCGCTGTTATCCGGTGGACTGGGGGCGGGCTGAGCGGCGGGTCCCGGCCAAAGGGCTGGCGGCTGGCGGGGCCTGAGCGCAGCACCCGCATGTTCTTGCGCCGCAGCTGGCGCACCGGAGATCGGGGGGTGTGAACCGCTGGTGGCGGTGGAAGATGCTGTTCACCCGGCCTTGCTCGGCACGGCTGGTTGACCCGAGGGGTGCGCGTGCAGGTGTTCAAGCTGGTCGTGCTGTTCGTGGTGGTCGTGCCGATGACGGTGCTGGTGCTCCTGATGATCACCGTGTTGAGCCGTGACATGGTGCGCCGTCACCGCAGACTCCGTGGCGGCCCGGCGGGCGGGAGCGAGGTCGACAGCCGTCACGCGGGGGATGACGAGCACGGAGGGGAGGCATGGTGGGGGTCATGGCGGGAGTGACGGCGCCGGGCGCGGTTCGATCCTGGCCGAGGTTGCATCGGGGGTGGACTGCCAGGCGCCTGGGCCGTCGCCGCGCGCCCGCGCGGCGTACCAATTCGCCAGCTGTCAGCGTGCGGTGGCGGTGAATTCGGCTGCGGGGCCCTGCGCCGGCCGGATCGGCAGCGCCTCCCACGCGATACCGTTCCGGTCGATTTCCCTGCCGAGACTGGCCATGAGGTTCTTCTGCGCCACCTTGGGGGTATCGGGATCAGAGTTCTGGCCGGCCAGGCCCGTGAAGGTGATGCCGCGGAACTTCGCCGTTGCGCTGATCCGCTCAACCCCGCCCGCCAGCACGGTCTTCCCCAAGGCGAAGGGGATGTACAGCTGCGCCTTGCCCTGGTAGCGGCCCCACGTGGCGTCGATCTGCGCGAGCAGCCGCTGTAGCTCGGCAAGGTACCCCGGGACCTCCGGGCTTCGGCCCGGTGCCTTGTCCAACTGCGCGAGCACCACGATGACCTCGGCGACCAGCTTGTGCACCTGCTCGGCTTCCGCCGGGGACAACGGCCGTGTCCTCGCCCGTTTTGTGAACATCCCTGCCTTGTTGGAGACATGCGTCATGCCGATCGCGCTGAGGTGGCACAACGCGGACGTGAGCGAACGCCCCACATCGGCGTAGACCGGCTTCGTCGTGGTGTTGCTATTACCTTCGAGCCGTGCGACCAGTCGGCGTGCCTCAGGAATGTCATGAGCGAGCCGTGCAGCTATCTCAGGGAAGTCCATGCCCGGAACTTTAACGACTTCCCTCACACCTCCAACGCTGCCTTCGGCAAACCGGGCGTCTCGCACGAGAGCGTCAGGAGGGGCCCGGCCCGTACACCTATTGGAGGCTTTCGCTCCCTGCGCATGAGGCGAGCGACCATGCAACTCTCCCTTGAGAACAGCCAGTTCAACGACGGAGGCCCCAGCGGCCCTGTCCCGGTCTGACCTACTACGCCCGCTGGAGTCACTACGCTCGGGACGGATTCGAACTCGAGGAGCCGCAGGCGAGGACGTCGGCGGCCGGGCTCGCCCCTGCCGCTGGGCGCGTACTCTCCGCGATGCTCGCGGACCATGCCTGGAACACTGGCATGGGCGCTGCGGCCATCCCCTGGAAGACGCTGCAGGACCGGCCACTACCGATCACTCGCAGGTCGTGTCCTTCCGCGAATGCTCTGGCCTGGTGACCATGACCGTCTCCAGCACTGCCTGGCTGACTCAACTACGGCTCCTGACAAGGGTGCTGCTCAACGCACTGAATCTTCGTGCGCCGCAGGATGGCCCGTCGGCGAGCGTGAACCGGCCCGGAGCCGATACGTTGTCGCGTTCACAGAGCAGATCATGCCTGATCAGGTGGTGATCTGCACTGATCGGAGACAAGGCGTGACCGGTAAGCCCGCGGTCACGCCTCCGGATACTCCTGGTCGAGCCAACGGCACGCGAACGCGGCCACCTTGCCGGCCGACATACCGCTCGTCTCGACGACGAGGTCGGGTTTGGTGGCCTGCTTGGGCAGATTGTTCTGATGCAGTGAAAGGCCGACCGGATGAGCGTGGCGGCGCTGCCGGTCAGCCAGCGGCTCGTCGGTGACCGAGAGCTCGATGAAGGCGACCCGGGCCAGCCCCCGTGCACGCAAGTCGAGGAGTCGGCCTTCGAGGTCCGTGTTGACGACGGGCTCGAACGCCTGACCGTCGACGATCACACCGACGCCAGCGCCGAGAATTCCCACGATCCCCGCGTTCATCGCGCGGAGCATGGCGATGGCGTCGACGCCGTTGTTGATCCGTCGCGCCCCAGGCATGGACGGGACATCCTGGTAGGTGAAACCGCGTTCTGCGAATCGGGCATTTGCAACGCCACCGGCCCACTGCCCGGGCACCATTCGGTAAAGCTCGTCCACTCCGAAGCGCAGCAGGGGCTCACGGGCGTGCTCCTGGATAGCGGCCGCCAACGTCGACTTTCCGGCGGCGGAAGGCCCGGTGATCACCACACACAGTGGGGGCTTGCCATCCATACAAGAACCCTTGTCTCGATGCTCATGCGCCGCAGGATGGCCCGTCGGCGAGGGCGAACCGGCCGGGGGCCGGCTCGGCTGCCCAGCCGCGGTCCACGAGGCGCTTCGTCTTCGACCGTACCCCTTCCACGCTGGCCGGGCGCAGCTCCAGCCCGAGTACGACGGCCATCCTCCTGGCACGTCATCACCCTGTCCTCCTCCGTGCGGCGTTCCACCAGGGCGGAAAGGAGCTGCCGGTAGTCACCGCAAGCACATCCGCGGTCAGCGCGGGCAGTCACACAGGCACGATCGACCCCGCCCGCGCGGCGTGCCGTCGCTGGTGCGTGCCGACGGACGGCACCTCGGCCGCAGCTTCCGGCTCCGGCACACACGGGCTCTCGACGATCACTCGGGCGTTAGGTCTCGATCCGTCGTTTCCACCATGGGAGGTCGTGCGGGGCGAACGGGTCGTTGACTGTCCGGGCGATAACGCGATCGTCGAGCGGTCCGAGTTCCCTCCGCAGCTCTCGCCGGGCCCGGGGCCGGAGAGAACAGGCGGCCCGCTCCAGCAGCGTCCTGACGTGGTGATAGCCGCTGCGCAGGTTCGAGTCGTCAGGTCCGTAGTGGGGTGCCGGGTCTCGATGCGGACGCCGGCCGGTGTAGGCCCATCGCCGGAAGGCGTGGGCGACGGACCCGGGGTGCAGGCTGTGGGAGCGTTCGAAGTCAGCGATCTGACGATTCGTAGCAGCCGAGAGCCGCCGTATGACCGGAGGCCGTCGGTAGATAGCTGCAGGTCGGCCGCGTGCGGTGCGTCGCGGTAGCCGTGACCTGATCTCGCCCGGTGATCGGCGAGGCATGGGGACTTCCAGGGGACCGGATAGTGAAGGGTTCTCCGAGACCCTAGTGGCATGTAGCGGCTGGTCTCAATGGAACGGGCGGTCGCCGGTGCCTTGGGGGTATTCGCTGGCGCCGCCCTTGTGGATGGATGCATCGTGTGTCCTTGGCTATTCCTTGGCAGGGTGGACGGCGTGAAGACGAGACTGCGCGTGTTGCGTGTCGGCAACCGCAGATGCGCATGGACAGCCACGGTCTGCCATGTGCAGGGCGATAGCGACTGCCACCGGGGCATCCGCTTGCGTGGGGGGGCTCCGGGAAGAACGGCCGAGCGCTGCAGGTGGAGCTGCTGTCGAAGACCCTGTCGTGACCCTGGGCGCTTGCGCGACGGACGGCACCTATCCGACGTGACAGCGGCCACTGACTTTTCCCCGTGGACGGTCAGTTGGGAACGTGCCTGTGTAGCAGCTATAGGTGGTGCCATTGCGCCCCGGTTGGCTGGTCTGGGATCTGGACGTAGAAGTGCGCACGGGCCAGGGGGCCCAGGTCGCAGACGATGCCAATGCGCTTTCAGCCGTCCGCTATGGGCGTCCGTCCTCGTCCGGGTCGGGTGCGTGGTCGCTCGGGTGGGGGTCGCCGGCCAGTCCCGCGAGCATGCCGTCGAAGACGGCGGCGGCCTGGCGACCCCCCTTCGCCGGTTGCGGATCGCCGTCAACCCGACCCTCGGCGTGGCCGACCCACAGCCGGCGATCCGCCAGGCACTGCAGACCGCAGCCGATCTGCTGGCCCGGCTCGGCCACCAGATCACCGAGGTCCACACCCCGTATCCCGGCGCAGCCGAGTTCGCGGACACGCTCCTGCTGCGCCAGCAGGTCCTCACCCACCGCCGCTACCAGACCCTCGCCGACGCGTTCAGCGACCACGCCGACGCGTTCGAGCCCTGGTTCGCCGCCGCAGTGGAGCGCGGACGTGCCGTCACAACCGAGGAACTCACCAGCTACTGGCACCACCGAGGACGCCTGGACGCCTGGGCGGCGGGACTATTCGACCACTGCGACCTGCTGCTCACCCCCGACCGCACCCACCACCGCATGGCCGGCCGAGGGTCCCGACACCCTCGCCATGTTCCGCGACCGGGCCCTGCCCGTCGCCTTCACCGCGGCCTTCAACGACACCGGCAACCCGGCTGTCAGCATCCCGGTCGGGCTCTCTCCCCAGGGGCTGCCCTGCGCGGTCCAGCTTGTCGGGCCGCACCACCGCGACGACCTCCTGCTCACCGTCGCGGCGGCAATGGAACGCGAATTGGGTCTGCTCCGCCCACCGACCTGCTGCTGGAGTGGATCGACAACCGCGACAACATGAACACCGCCACGAACCGCGACTCCCGCTGGCTCTTCCTCGGCCGACGGGCCGCACAGCCGATGAACCCCTACGCGCTCGCCGACCTGATCAACGACCTCGGCATAGCCACGACCGCCAGCCGGGCGGCGGCTATCCGCCAGCGCGTTCTGGAGATGCCGGCCCCCGTCGTCACCGACGCCCTCGGCTACCACCCGGTCACCACCGCCAAGCTCACTGCACAGGGCGGAGGGACCTGGAGCCGGTACGCCGCCGGGGATCACCTACGGTCACCATCCGGCTGGACACCACGACGAACTGACGACAGTTGAATAGGAGAGCTCACCCGTATCAGGCCCCCAGCCCACCTGGCGGCGCCGGTGCCGGTGTAGACCCCGATCCGGGCGCGCTCGTCCCCGGTGAAGCGGGACAGCACCCGGTTGTTCAGGGCGATGAAGTCATCCAGCGGCCCTGCGCTCGGGTCCAGCTTGAGGGACGGACGGGCCTCCTCGAAGTCCAGCTGGACAACGTGCGCGTCCGCGTCCAGGCCGCCGGGGATGTCCGTCTCCGCCTCGTTCGCCGGGTCGACGAGGAACTGCTCAGGCGAGTAGCCGGTGATCCCCTCCGACGGATGGAGCAGGCTCAGCGCCGAGGGGGCGGCGGCGGCCTGCTTCACCGGAATCTTCGCGTGCCGTCGTGCGGCCCTCGGGTACTCGTCGGCGTGGGTCTTGTAGCGGAACGGGGCCGGAGGCCAAGCTGGGCAACTGCTTCGTGTGCCCGTTGGCGAACGGGTCGCGTTGACCCCGCTGGTGCGGGGAGTGACGCCGCCAGGCGTCGCCTCCGAGCACGTTCACGGCCAGGACCGCCGAACACTCACCGTGACATTGGCGGCCAGATGATTCCCCATCAGGTGGCCGTGAGTGGGGAATCAGAATGCTCTGGCGCGGGTTCCGTGAGAGGCCGGGGTCAGCCCCGCCGGAGCAATGCTCATGACCTGTGGATCGGCCTCGGGTTGGACGCGAAGGGCGTACCTTCCCGAGTGATCGACTTCTGGTCATCGAGTAGACCGACGTTGCACCGTCGGTTGGGAAGGCACGTTCGTGCTGAGCGTAGTGAATGCCGATGGAACGACCGAGACCGGCTCTCTGATCGACGACATCGTCCGCGAGGGCGCGAGTCGGATGCTGGCCGCCGCTCTGGAGGCTGAAGTCAACTCCTACGTAGCCGAGTTGGCCGACCAGCGAGACGAGAGTGGGCGCCGCCTGGTGGTCCGCAACGGCTATCACCAGCCCAGGAAGGTCACCACCGCGGCCGGGGTGATCGAGGTGAAGGCCCCACGCATCAACGACAAGCGCATCAACGAGGCAACCGGCGAGCGCAAGCGGTTCTCCTCGGCGATCCTGCCGCCGTGGTGCCGCAAGTCCCCGAAGATCAGCGAGGTGCTGCCGCTCCTTTACCTCCACGGCCTGTCCAGCGGGGACTTCGTGCCCGCGCTCGAGCAGTTCCTCGGCTCCTCGGTCGGCCTGTCCCCGGCCACCGTCACCCGGCTGACCGCCCAGTGGCAGGCCGACCACAAGGCGTTCAGCGAGCGCGACCTGTCCGCCACGGACTACGTCTACGTCTGGGCCGACGGTATCCACCTACGCATACGGCTGGAGGAGGCGAAGGCCGCGGTCCTGGTCGTCATGGGCGTGCGCGCGGACGGAACCAAGGAGCTGATCGCGATGACCGACGGCTACCGCGAGTCCTCGCAGTCCTGGGCGAGCCTGCTGCGGGACTGCCAGCGGCGAGGCATGCGCGCTCCCGTCCTCGCCGTCGGCGACGGAGCCCTGGGCTTCTGGAACGCGTTGAACGAGGTCTTCCCCGAAACCCGCCACCAAAGGTGCTGGGTTCACAAGACGGCCAACTGCCTCGACAGCCTCCCGAAGTCCGCTCAGCCCGCGGCAAAGAAGGCCATCCAGGACATCTACAACGCCGAGGACAAGGAGCACGCGGCCGCCGCGGTGAAGGCGTTCGCCAAGCAGTACGGCGCGAAGTTCCCCAAGGTCGTCGAGAAGATCGTCGATGACGAGGATGAGCTGCTGGCGTTCTACGACTTCCCCGCCGAGCACTGGATCCACTTGCGGACAACCAACCCCATCGAGTCGACCTTCGCGACCGTCCGTCTGCGGACCAGGGTCACCAAGGGCGCCGGATCCCGGGCCGCCGCCCTGGCGATGGTCTTCAAGCTCGTCGAGTCCGCCCAGGCCCGCTGGCGAGCCGTAAATGCACCCCACCTCGTTGCCCTCGTCCGCGCTGGGGCCCGCTTTGAACGCGGCCAGCTCGTTGAACGGCCGCAGACGACCGCGGCGTGAATAGGGTGGCGGACCTGGCTCGAAGTTCGAGAACATCCGGACATGTTGGATGGCACGGCAGGACAGGACCTTCCGGTCGGCTTCGGGTTCCGGCCGTATCGCGGCAACGAAGACCACGGCGCCATGGCCGCGGTGCGGCTGGGGTGTGTTGAGCGGGACCGGGTCGATGTCCACTCGGTAGTGGAAGGGCTCCCGACAGCGGCCGAGATCGCCGAAGCTTCAGCCAAGTTGGAGGAGCCGTCCAAGAACCAGATCCTGGTGGTGCTCGACGGGAGCGTCGTCGGCTACTCGACGATCCGGTGGTGGCAAGAGCGGGACGATACGTGGCTGTACCTGCACCGCGGCCACCTCTTGCCCGAGCATCGCGGCCAGGGCATCGGCTCAGCCATGCTGAGCTGGGCCGAAGAGCGGATCCGCCAGCTCGTCAAACAGCATGGAACGGCGCGGACGGCAGTGATCGGCGCGAACGCCATGACCTCCGAGCAGGACGCCACGGCACTTCTGCGCGCAGCCGGCTACCGACGTGTCTTCAGCCTGGTCGAGCTGGAGCTGGGCGATCTGCAGCAGGTGCCCGAGCCGGGCGGCGAACTGCCGGGCGGGATACGGACAGGGCCGATCGGGACAAGCCACTACCGTGCGGCCTGGAGGACGGTCGTCGATTCGTACGCGGACCGCAGTTTCACACAGAGATGGCCTTTCCAGGACTTCGTCGACACCGCCGACCCGGCATGCTGGAGGGCTGCCTGGAACGGGCAGGACATGGTCGGTGTCGCTCTCTGCTCCATCCGCCGTCACGACCACACCGTGGGCGAGGTGGAAGAGCTGAGTGTCCGGGCGGACCAGCGACGCCTCGGAATCGGCCGGGTCCTGCTGCTGGACGGGCTGCGGAGCCTTCGCGAGCAGGGTGCAACGACCGCTCGGCTGTTCACGGGCACTGCAAATCCGCACCGGTCCTACGACCTCTACGAGAGTGTGGGGTTCCGGCGGCGGAACGAGTACGTCCGCTACCGCAAGCCGCTTGCTTGATCGACCGGCTATTGGGCTGTCGGGTCAGTCCACAGGATTTGACAATTCCTCCTGCGGAGGGTGTCGGCGGACGTATCCGCTAGTGTCGAGGACAGGCGGACACTGTGATCCAGGAGGAGCGGTGTACTACAGCGGGTTGGGGCTCGACCGTGTCGTTGATCGGCGGGGAGACTCGGACTGGATCGAGGCACTGCTGACCAGGGCCAGTACCCAGGTCATTCCCCTGTGGCAGGACCAGTGCCTGGTGCGAAACGAAACGCCGTTGCGGCTGCCCTTGGCCCAGGCGAGGGACGTCCTCGTCGCGGCCGGCGACCGGGTGCTGCTCGGCCTCGAAGGCGAGAGGGCGGTGTTCGCGGCTGATGTGTCCGGGCTCGAACGGGAGAGCGCCGTCGAGCTGGCCGGCGCGGACAGGATGCTGGACGTGCGGGCGATGGTTCCCACCATCACGCCGGACGAAGCGGGTCTGCTGGCGTACGCGCGGACCACCGGATGTGGCGGACCTGGACCGAGTTGGAGGAGCGGTCCAGCGCCGGGACCGCATTCACCACGAACCAGAGCCTGTACCAGTACCAGTACTGCTGACGCCTCGGTAGGCGCTGCCCGCCCTACCGTCGGTCGACTGCGTCACTCCAAAACGGGTCCGCCGTCTCCCTAGGTGTGGCGAGCAGCGCCTCAAAATCCTCAGGTTCACGTGATTCGACAATGAAGAGGTTTCCGTCAGGATCGGCGAGTTCGACCCACCCGCACCCCCATCCGTTGTGGTACTTCCCAAGAATTGTGGCACCGCACGCCACAAGGCGGGCGCATTCAGCCGCCACTGTGCTTTCACTTGTCGGAATGAGAGCCACAAACGGGCCACGGACCTGCCTTTGTCCCATCCCGCCGACGTCCGGGCCCACCACGCTCAGCCCCGGCGGAACACCGAAGGCCTCTCCCCAGAAGGCGAACACCGCTCCATCACCACTGGTTCCGAGCCTCACACCCGAGAACTCAAGCCCCATCGTGTTCTCCTCCTTTGCTCACTGCACATTGTCGTCGCATTCCAAGCCAAAGTCCGGCAGTTGAGCTGGAACAGCGGGTCGGCGCTGGTTGGCCGCGTGGCGGGCCAAGCCCCCACACAGGCGGCCACCCGTCAGGGTTCGCGCCGGGGCGGGTCAGGCAGCTGCGGGGGTGGCGGGTGTGCTGGCTTGGTCGGCGGGGTGGTCCCGTTGCTCTTCGGCCCGGGCGCGGTCAGCTCGGGGAGGCGGCGGGTGTGGTCCGTAGGCGGCGGGCGATGTCGAAGGGTGTGTTGCCGCCGAGCAGATGGAGCGGTTCGAGCAGGTGCTCCCAGACGGGGTCGTGGTTGATCTTGTTGATCTCTGTGATCAGTAGGCCGTCGAGGAGCCGGGTGCTGACTTCGCCGAGCATCTGTGGGCTGCGCAGTGCCTCGCGCAGCCCGTCGAGAGCACGCAATGCGTCGTCGCGTCACTGCTGTGCGAACTCGATGTTGGCGTCCCCGGGCAGGAGGTCTGCGGCTGGGACGAGCAGTACGCGGTGCAGGTCGCCGATCGTCGGCTCTTCTTGCAGGGCTGACAGCCGGTCGACGTCCGATGGGGGCTCGTCGTACGCCAGGCGCTGCAGGATTGCGGTGCCGAGGACGGTGAGTGCGGCCGCGTGCTGGACGGCGAGGCGGCGGGCGTTCTCGTGCCAGGCCCTGGCCACCGCGGTGAGGTCGTCCATCGCGGCGGTGCCGGCCTGGAGAGTGTCGGGGAGCTCGGCTTCGTCTTCCTCGATGTCGTCGCCTTGGGAGGCCAGACGCTCCAGCAGCGCCCGGGACTCGAAGGAGGCGGGGATGAGCAGGCGGCATGCCCGCGTGGTGGACCGCAGCGCCTGACGCTCGGCGGTGGTGAGGCCGGCCAGGGCTTCGGGGGCGGGGAAGTTCGGCACGCTGACCCTCTCCTGTTATCCGCGCAGGTGGTTGCTGATCTCGTACGGGGTCTGCTCGGCGACCGCGATCAGCGGGTCGAGCAGGCCGGTCCACACCTCATCGGTGTCCTTGGCCCCGGACACGCTGATCCGCGCCTGGTCGACGACGTGGTCCGGCGTATCCTCCAGCCACGTCTGGATGGCAGCCTTGACGCTGCCGAGTCGGTCCACCAGCTCCGCTCGCCGGTGCTCCTGACGGGTGATCTCGACCTCGCTGCGGCGGACCAGCAGGTCTCGGACCGGGATCAGCAGCGCGGCGCGCAGCTCGCCGAGGCTGGGCTCGCGCGTCAAGCGGTGCAGCTGCTCGGCCGTCAGCGGCGGCTTGCCGTGGACGATCCGGTCCAGCACAGTGATGCCGAGCACCGTGTACGCGGTGACGTACCAGCAGGTGATCTGCTCGACAGCGGTATCCCAGTCCCACGCTTGACCGGCGAGCTCGTGCGTCAGTTCGCGGAAGCTGGTCGGGCCGCCGTCGGTGCCGGGTTCGAGGTCCTCGACGGCGTCGGAGAGCCGGCTCAACCGGGAGGCGGTCGCGTAGGCCGCCTGACGCTCCCCGTCAGCGATCTGGCAGGCCCGACTCATCGACCGCAGCGCCTGGTGCTCGTCTGAGGTGAGTCCGGGCAGTTCGTGGAAGCTGGGGAAGTCGGTCACCCTCGAAGACCCTTCGGTGAGCTGCGCGTTGATGCGCACGACGCTATCGGCCCGATCGGTCGCGGGGCGGGGCTTTTGGAGATCGGTTCACTGCGGTTTGCCGGTGTTCGGACGATGGCCCGGGATATCCAGTGTCGGATAGTTGCCAGCTGGGGGAGGACCTGGTCGACGGGCAGGACTTGGTCGTTCGCGCGATGGGCCAGGGTTGCGGAGCGGGACGATGAACGGTAGGCCGGTGGCAGCTGCGGTGGTGGTGTGGGGCGGCGGGGTGCTGATGGTCCGCCGTGCCGTGCCCGAGGGCGAGTTGGTGTGGCAGTTCCCGGCCGGGAAGATCGAGGCTGGCGAGTCGGCGCAGCAGGCGGCTGTCAGGGAGACGCTCGAGGAGACCGGGTTGACTGTCTCGGCGGTGAAGGTGCTCGGGGAGCGGGTGCATCCGAAGACCGGTCGGCACATGTCGTACGTGGCATGCACGGTCGAGCGCGGCACGGCGGCGGTCGCGGCCGACGAGGAACTCGCCGAAGTCCGCTGGGCCCAACTCGCTGAGCTGCCCGAGCTGGTGCCGTACGGGTTGTTCGCCCCTGTGCAGGGGTACCTTGACGCCGAACTCGCGAAAGTGATTTTGCGCGGAACTTTTGGCCCCAGTTGAACAAGAACTTCTGGGACCAGGGAGACGTCAGGGGGCGTGCGGTTAACCGCTTCGCGCCGCTTGAGCAGGTTCTTTTGGCCCCACGTTGTCCGAGTGGTTTCGATGGCGGCGGGGGTGCGGGGATCCGTAGCGTTGTGGGCAGTGGTCGGCTGATGCGCGTGCCCCCGACAGGTCCACGTGCCGACTGCCCCGACTCGACTCGGGTCTCGGGTGGCACTGGTGCCCCGTCCGGGCGAGCATGGCGGAGGCCGGCGAGTCCCCCTGGGAGTCGCCGGCCTCGGTCGGGCTTACTTGGGTTCGGTGGGGATGCTCGGCGGGAAACCGCACGAGTCGATCAACTCGAAGATCAGGTCCTCGACGAACGGGTCCGCGCGCTTGACCAGGACTTCTCTGAGTCGGGTCGGATCGGGGGTGAAGCCAGCCTCCTGGGCCCACTTTTCGATGAGGTCGGCGGCACCTGGTGGCGGCTCCGGGATGTCGTATTCGGCGGCCATGACCGGGTCGAGGAACGTCGACCATCGGGCCCCAGAAGGAGCCAGACCGCGGACCTCACAGACGTCGCTGTCCATCACCTTCGCGATCAGGATCGGGGCGCCGGTGGCTGCGACGAGGTTCTGGAAGGCGGGGAGTGCGTAGTCCCGAACCCCGTGGTGGATCTGAACGGTCTGCCAGCCGCCCGCGCGAGGCGAGCAGGAGGACAGGCAGTCGGAGTGCCCCTCCTCGCATCCGGCGGCGAACCAGGCCAGTTCATGAAGTGGTTGATCACTGCGTGCCAGGACGAAGTCACCTGTGAAGCCCATTGCCCCTCCTTGATCGATGGGCAGAGAGTATGCGCCGGCAGTGACAGCCGTGGTGGCGGGCCTACTTGGTGTTCCGGCGTGCTTCCTGGGTCTTCTGGAGCCGGTAGGACTCCTCGCCGGTCTCGATGATGTGCGCGTTGAAGGTGACCCGGTCCACGATCGCGGAACACAGCCGGGGGTCGGTGAAGGTCTGCTTCCACTCCGAGAACGGCGCGTTGGAGGCGACGGCCATCGCCCGACGTTCCTCGCGGTCCCACGTGGTGAAGGGCCAGTGGGTGCGGACCTGGCACCCGGCCCACCGTGACCGGCAAGGCAAGCGCCACGAGGGCTTCTTCACCCGCACCTGGGTCCCCGCCCACCAGGTCTGTTCCCGGTAGGAGCAGTCTCCGCTTGGTCGTGTCCCTTGTCGTGGTGTAGCCGATCAATCGGTGGTCGTGTTGGTGGTGTTGGGTAGCGCGGGGGCGCTTTTGGGGAGCTCGTTGGGGTAGAGCTGATCCATGCTGCCCTCGGGCAGGTAGCGGCGGGGGAAGGCAATCCACTCGTCGTGCAGTTCGAAGAGAACGGCGGTGACCAGCCGCAGGAGTGCGTCGTCGTTCGGGAACACCTGGACGACGTCGGTGCGGCGCTTGATCTCGCGGTTGACCCGCTCGAGTGGGTTGGTTGACTGGATCTTCTTCCAATGTCGCTCCGGGAAGGCTGCGAACGCGGTCAGGTCGTCCTTCGCCTCCAGCAGCATGTCGCTGACCTTTGGGAACTGTTTGCCGAGCATGTCGGCGACCGTGTCGAGTTGAGCTCGAACCGCCTCCGCGGAGGACTGGGCGAAGATCGTGCGGATCGTCGCGGCGACCATCTCCCCGGCATCCTTGCTGATCACGCTGAACGTATCGCGCAGGAAGTGAACCCGGCACCGCTGGTAGGCGGCCCCGAGCATGACCTTCCGGATGGCCTTGACCAGCCCGAGGTGGTGGTCGCCGATGACGAGCCGGACCCCGGCCAGGCCGCGTTCGCGCAGATGACGCAGGAACTGGGTCCAGAACAGTTCGGTCTCGCTGTCGCCGACCATCACTCCCAGCACCTCGCGGCCACCGTCCTCGGTGATCCCCGTGGCGATGACCACGGCCCGGGACACGATCTGGTGCTCGACCCTGGCCTTGCAGTAGGTCGCGTCCAGGTAGATGTAGGGAAACCGGACGTGGCCCAGCGGCCGGGTGCGGAACGCGGTCAGTTGTCCGTCCAGGTCCTGACAGATCCGCGAGACCTCACTCTTGGAGATCCCGCTGTCCGCGCCGAGGGCCTTGACCAGGTCGTCGACCGACCGGGTGGACACTCCGTGGACGTAGGCCTCCATGATCACCGCGTAGAGGGCCTGGTCAATGCGGCGACGGCGCTCGAGAAGCACAGGGAAGAAGCTCCCGGACCGCAGCTTGGGGATCGACAGGTCCAGGTCGCCGGCCTGCGTGGTCAGCGTCTTCTCCCGGTGTCCGTTGCGAAGCGCGGTCCGGGTCTCGGTGTGCTCGTTCCACTCCGCGCCGATCTTCGCGGTGGCCTCGGCCTCGATCAGTTCCTGGAGCATCCGCTCGGCCACACCGCGGACGAGTTCGAGCCCGTCCGCCGAACGTAGTGACTCCAACAGCCGCAGTAAGTCATGCTGATTCAGGGCCACCCTGCACCTCCCGCGTTGAACTGCCCGTTCACTACGGAGAGTTGCACGGTGGCCCGTCCAGTGGGCAGGGAGCAGACACCACATGGGCACGCGCCCCCGGCGCACTCCCTAGCCGTGATCGGCTACACCATCACAAGGGACGCCATCCTGCTGGCCGGGGTGTGGAACAGGGTGAACGACCCTGCGTCCGCACCCCTTGTGTCATTCCAGGGCATAGTGACCGTGGCTACCCTGACGCGAAGATCCCTCGCTGCGCATGCGAACATGCCGGATCGGGAGCGGCCATCTGAGGCCCGCCAGGAGGCTGTCGACCACACGGCGAGGGGTTGGAACGCATGGAGGACATCTCAGCGGAGCGTCGGCGCATCCTGCAGTCGCCTCCGCCCGAACTGGTGGCCGAAGCCGCAGCGCATCCCGGCGGATCGGTCGCGGTGATTGACTCCGACTACATCGGCGACCCAAACGGCTACATCCCCGGCGAGGCGGTTCAGGGCGCCTGGATGGTCGGCCCGGACGGAAAGCTGACGGGCGAGTTCAAGGAGAACCCGAACTACAGTCCTCCCAGGGACGACTTCGCCAAGCTCACCGAGCCCGACCACTGGCTCGGCTGGCTTGGCGACGACCCTGCCCAGGCAGTTCGGGACTCCATCGCGCAGTGCCTGACCGGCCAGGCGCCGGCGGCGGTGCTGGACTGGGTCAAGATCCTCGAGGCACCCCGCTACCTCACAGGCGGCCGACGTCGCCCCGACCATGACGACCAGATCATCGTCACCAGGGCCGGACTCGCCGTCTCCTTCGCGCTGTCTGTGACGGCAAAGAAGCGGGACATCCTCACCGGCACTTTCAGCTGGGTCGCGGTCCGACTGGACACACCTGCAGACAGGAAGGACCAGGTCTGGCTGGACCTCTGGACAGGCCTGGACTGGGCAGAGACCGAACTTCGCAACCGGATTTACCTTGTCGGTCAACCGCCCATGGGTTCAGGCGCCTGAACCCGCACGAACAGGCCACGCCCACGAGTCGAGGTGAGGGCGTCCCGGGCATGATCCGTCACCAGGTGTCGGAATCCAGCGTCAACTCGTTGCCGTGCCTGGCTCGCGGCGGAGAGCCTCCTGCGCGTCGTCGTCGATGGTCCAGTGCCCGCGGGGGACTTCGTATTCAGCGCCGAGCGCAGCGAGATCCGCCCACGTGCCGGCAATGCGCTCGTCGACGTCCCTGCGTCCGCCGATGCCTCTGTCGTCGGACTCCCAGACGAGCACCAGGACACCCTCACCACGGGGTTTGCTCACGTTGAAGCGCCGAATAGTTTCTCCGTCGCTCATGACCCCAGGATCAGCGACGGCCTTGCGAGCCGCGTCCCGGCGCCCTGGTATGGAATCTGGGCGTCATTCGCGCTGTCGGTGATTCTCGCTACGGTGCCAACCAGCACGGACAGAATGGGAACGAGCGAAAGGTGACCACCGTGAAGCTCAAGTTCATCGGCTCAACCAGCGACAACGGTCAGTGCCCCACCCTGTACGAGACGGACGACGGCCGGGTCGTCGTTCAGGGCGACGTCCTCACCGACGAGGAGGCCCTGACCCAGCTCCGCGACGTGCTCCCCGGCGAGACGTTCGTCGTGGTCCCCCGCGAGTTGCTGACCCGCTTCTCGCCGAAGGAGTAGGCCCGCGTGCTGCCGATCCCCGGCGACAAGATCACCGAGTTCTTCGAAAGCGGCTTCGAGCACACCGCTTGGCGGTTGGAGACCCGCGGAGCGTACGCGGCCGACGAGCGCAGCCAGACTTACCGCAGATGGCTTGACGGCAAGCCCCTGGACATCGACCCCAGCGGCTCCTGGTACGCCGTCATGCGGCGCATCACAGGCCAGGGACGGCGCGTGGAGCGGGTGCGCGTCATCGATCAGCCGTCCACGGAGAACCAGCGCTACAGCCTCGCCAGCGTGCCCGTGAACCTCGACGCCGGCGAGGACATCCGCTACCTGCGGCGAGAGGATTCCGTCAGGCTCGGCCTTCCGGACGATGACCTGTGGCTGTTCGACTCCCGGTTCGTGGCCACGTTCGCGTGGGACGAGTCCGGGTGGGCCACGCACTTGGACGTCACCGACGACCCCCAGGTTGTCCTGGCGGCCTGTCAGGCCCGCGATGCTGCCTGGCATTACGCGATGCGTTACGAGGGGTTCGCCGCGACGGTAGCGTCCACCGTGTGAGCACCGAACTTCCAGCAAGCCCGGGTGTACCTCGGTGCGCGCCTTCGAGAGATGCGCGCCGAGGCCGGGCTCACCGGCCGCGAGCTCGCCGAGCGGCTCAGCTGCACGCAGTCGAAGGTGTCGAAGCTGGAGAGCGGCAAGCAGACGCCAACCCCGGCTGACCTCGACGCTTGGGCCGTGGCCGTGGAGCAGCCAGACGCCGCTGCCGAGCTGAAAGGCCGTCTGCGTGGCCTGGAGCCGCGCTACCGGTCGTGGCGCCGCCAACTCGCCGGCGGACATCGTGTGCGGCAAGAGGTGTCCGTCTCCGAGGAGAGCAAGTCCACGGTGATCCGCGCCTTCGAGCCATCCGTCATCCCCAGCATGCTGCAGACCCCGGACTACGCCCGCAGTATCCTCACCAACGTGTCCGATCTGCACGGCACGGCGAATGACATCGACGACGGCGTCCGCGCGCGGATGAAGCGTCAGGCGCTGCTGTACGAGCCGGGGCGTCAGTTCCTGATCCTGGTGTGGGAGCCAGCCTTGTACGTGCGGTACGGGGCAGCAGAGGTGATGAATGGCCAGTTGGATCGGCTGTCGAGCCTGATCGGCTTGGACACGGTCCGGCTGGGGATAGTGCCGTTTGGGGCAGCGTTGAAGGTCACCCCGAAGCAGGGGTTCTGGATCTTCGATGAGCGGCTTGTGATCGCGGAAACCGTCAGTGCGGAGATGTGGCTCGACGATGCGGCGGACATCGACCCAGGCCCGGAACTCCACCGGCAGCGACACCTGCAGGTCCGTTGCCGCCTCGGGCAGCAGCGGCCAACTCGGCGGCACCGGCCGCCCGGGGATGAAACCGCCGGCCCGCCCGGCGGTCGTGTCATCGAGCTCGGTCACCACTACCACCCCCTCTCACACCGGCCGTCGACCGTTCGGACGGCCTCCTGCCGCTCGCGGGCGAGCTGCTCGAACCCGGAACGGACGCCTGCGCCGAGCAGCCTGCGCACCATGCGCCGCCCGTCGCCCGCGAAGACGCGGAGCGCGACCAGGGCGCTGACGAGCTGGTACAGGTTGTGCATCGGGGTTTCCCCCAATCAACATGGCGGTGCCGCAGCCGCGTTCACACCGGGGAGCCGGGCGCTCCCACCAGCCAGCAAACCTGTTCGGGCCCCCGCTTGTGCAACTCCCGTCAAAAAATCATCGCCGAAAGTAATCGATCAAACACGATCACATGCTGCGTCAGCCGCGACCCGACCCAGGTACTGGGGGTCTTCTCGCCTGCTCGGCGGCCTGCGCTTCGCCCTCTGGGAGGCCGCGTTCCGGCTGATGCATGGTCAGCGGCGGTGGCGGCCCGGCCACGCGCAGCGCTTCCGGCCGTCGGGCAGTCGCGATGGACGGCCTACGCCCTCACCGAGGCCCGGCGACACCGTTGAACCCACGACGTAAGGATGGCGGCGGCGGTGCCCCGGCGTGGGTTGTGCTCGACCCGGCTGACGTAGGGCGCTGAATCTACGCAGGGGGAGCTGTGGCTGACGCACGACCTCGGTGAACTCACGGCATGGCTGAGCCGACCGGGGGCCGCTGGTCACCGGGCGCCACGGCCCTTTGATGTTCCGGCCCCGGGTCAAGGGAGGCTTGCTCCCCTCGGACAGAACCATTTAATAGCGACATGGACAGGTCAATTCCGGACTGCGCAGGGTAGAAATCAGACAGGTGTCAATTGGGACGTGGTTAGTCCACACACGGCTCCTTAGAGTGGCATCTCAGCCGACACAGAGGGTGTACAGAGCACCCCTAGACCCGGCGCCTCAGGAGTGCAACTTGCGCATCCGGAATCTCATAACCACACTCTTCGCCGCGCTGCTGGCAGCAACATTCGCTGCCAGTGCCACCACGGCCTCGGCGGCCACGGCCCCAGTGCCAATTGTCCACGCTCAGGTTGGCACGGTCATCACCAAGTCCGGGCACGTCACCATCGACCCCGCACTGAACCCGAACATCAACCCGGTGGCGGCGCCGGCGAGCAGCCAACGCCCAGGTGCCGGCATAGAGGCCTGGTGCAACGTCACCGCGGCTGAACCCTTCCAGGTCACATCAGGCGGGACGGTCTACGGGCAGTCCAAGTACGCCGGCTGCTCAACGCCAGCTCCGCAGGCATGCCGCCTCGTCGTCGACCTTGAGCGAGGGAGCCCGCTCACAGGTGGAGCCAACGTTGGCCACGGTGACTCGGGTTGGCGTTCATGCAGCGGCTACGTGAATGCGCCCACCAGCTGCGTATTCTCCGTCGTGAAGCAGCCGTTCTACACGATCGTGTCGCTCGAGGCCGAATACCTCGGAGTGTACGGAACCAATGTCGGTCAAAGCGCAGTGGCCTACCTCAACTGCCACTAGCCGATGGGATCTCTGGTGGTGCCTATGCGCCGCCTGGCTGTGCAGCACGATTCGTTACGGTTGCCCGCAGAAGGGGCGTGCCTGACGGTGGATCAACCGGCGGACCACTGAGGTAGTTCGCGAGCTGACGGGCGTCGTCCTCTGAAAGGTGCAGGACGACGCCTGCCCCATTGGGTGCGTCGTCAACGCGTGGATCCAGCCCGATTGCCTGCACGGCTGTGGTCAGGACTTCACGTGCCGGGGCAGGTGCGTGACGAGCAAGGATCGCCGCAACCTCCGGTTCGAAACCATCCTGGGCAGAGGCGTCACGCGCCACGCGGCCACGGCCCCCGCGACCCGCGCCATCATCATCACGGTCGGTCATGTACACACCTTACGCTCGAGGACCGCGGGAAAACCTCCGCAGCAGGGGAAGTCCAGCGCCCTCAACAGCGTCGTGCGTCAGGCGCAGCTCGCTCAAGAACTCCTGTCCGGCGTCCGCTAGATGCCCGCAGCTAGTACTCCAGTGAGAGTTCTCCGTTTTCCCTGGTCAGCGGCCTGGTGGTCGGGAGTGTAGCCGGGCTGCGGCAGGGTCTGAGCGGTGTTCGGCAGGATGTCGCGCGAACGGGTGGCCGCGCCGCATGTAGTGGCAACGCCGTGCGTGTGCTTGGTGTTGGCGGCGCCATATCGACCAGGTCAGGGTGTGGTCGTGGGACGCAGGATGGTGGCGGGATCGAGTTGCCAGCAGACGGCGAATCTCTGCCGGTGTGAGGTCCACGAGGTCGGGCGCGTCCCGGGCGCCACCCCCTTTTCGCGCTCCTGGGCGGCCATGACCGCGAGGAACGCGTGGGCGAGCATGGCGAGGGTGATGTGCCGGTACCAGCCCACGAAGCGGCGGACCTCGTACTGGTCCAGGCCGCACTCGTTCTTCGCGCTCTGGAAGCATTCCTCGATCCGCCAACGACAGCCCGCGATGCGAGCCAGGTCCGCGACGGTGGTGTCCAGGGGCGCACTGGCCAGGTAGTAGGCGATCTCGTTGGGCCGGGCGGTGCTGCGGCGAGCGAGCATCCAGCGCTGGTGGGTGGGCTGGTCACCGTCGAACTCCCACACGGACGGGAGCCGCGCGGCGGCCCAGTCGTAGACGCGCTCGCCCTTGGCACCTTGTCCAGCGGACAGCCGCTGCCAGGCCTCAGCCGGCGCCTGGGTGAAGAGGTGGTCGATGCGCGGACCGTGGACCTGCTGGGATTTGGGCACGGCGACGACGTAGGACAGGCCTGCGTCTTCGAGGTAGCGGCGGAATTGGGAGTCCTGGCCGTAGGCGGAGTCCGCGGTGACCCAGCCGATGGGCAGTCGCGAGGCCAGGGCTCGCTTGATCATGGTCCGTGCCAGTTCGAGCTTGGTGGCGAAGCCCCGATCGTCGGGGACGCGTGCCGTTCGGCAGCGTTCCCGGTCTTCGGTCCAGGACTTGGGCAGGTAGAGCTCGCGGTCGACCAGGGCGTGGCCCTTGGTGGATGCGTAGGCGGCGAAGACGCCGATCTGGCAGTTCTCGGTGCGTCCGGCGGTGCCGGAGTATTGGCGTTGGACGCTGGCGGACACGGTGCCCTTCTTGACGAAGCTGGTGTCATCGATGATCAGGACACCCTCGGGGGTGCCGAGTTGTTCGGCGAGGTAGGTTTGCAGGTCGTCGCGGACTTCGTCTGCGTTCCAGCAGGCGCGGGCGAGCAGGTGCTGGAGGCGGTGCGGGGCCGGGTGGCCGGCGAACTCGGCCAACTGCCAGCTGTTCTTGCGGCCCACCGGGCCGAGCAGCCCGCACACGTAGTCCCGCATCCGGCGCCGCGGCTCGACCCGGGTAAACCGGGCCCCGATCCGCAGGAGGAGTTCGTTCAGTTCCCGGTCCCACACATCCGTCAGATCGTCGATCACACCGAGGGGCTGTCCACGGCGTTGCCACTACATGCGGCGCGGCCACCCGTTCGCGCGACATCCTGCCGAACACCGCTCAGACCCTGCCGCAGCCCGGCTACACTCCCGACCACCAGGCCGCTGACCAGGGAAAACGGAGAACTCTCACTGGAGTACTAGTCGGGGTCCGTGCAGGCCGTCGCCCCCGGACGTGTCGGCCCAGCCCGCCAGCAGCGCGCGCATGGAATGTCCGATGCACCCCTCCACCGCCTGTGACCACGCCTCCACTGTGATCTCCGCGGTGTCCGTGAAGGACCGGTGTCCGATGTCAGAGCGCCGCCACTCGCGAGCCTTCCCTGACCAGGGCGTGATGGGGGCTGCCATATGATCGGTCGCCGGACGGATCCGCGCCAGGACCATGGGGGCCTGTGCTCGTCCCGTCAGACCCGTGGCTCCCAGGTGAAGTAGCGGGCGGCGACGATCAGCCCGGCCAGGCCCCATGCGGCGACGACGAGTACGTCCGTCCAGCGGAACACGGTGCCGAGGAAGGCTGCCTGCATGCCGTCGGCGAAGTGTTTGACGGGGAAGATCCGCGCGGTCCACTGGATCCAGGCAGGTGCATTGTCGCCGAGCGGGATGAAGATGCCCGACAGGAAGAGCAGGGGCAGGATCGAGGCGTTGACGATGGGTGCGGCCGCGTCGAAGTCCGGGATCGCTGCGGTGATCGCGAACCCCAGCGAGCAGAAGCTTGCCGCGCCGACCACAAGCATCACGGCGAAGCGGACCAGGCTGCTCCCGGTCGGCACGTCGGCTTGGTAGGCGAACCGGCCGAAGGCAACGGTGATAGCGACCAGCAGGACTGCGACCAGGAGCGCGTGAATGACACGCGCGCCCAGGTAGGCGGTGGCCGGGAGGGGGGTGCCGCTGGTGCGCTTGAGGACACCGGCGTCCCGGCTGAAAGTCATGCTGATGGCGATGTTGTTGAAGCAGGAGCTGATCACGGCGAAGGAGCCCATGCTGGCCACGTAGTAGGTGGACTGATGCACCGGCCGGCCGCCGATGACCACCACACCGTGCCCGAGGAGGGCGGTGAAGATCACCAGGAACATCAGCGGGAAGGCGAAGGTGAAGAATGCCGACGCCGGGCTGCGCCAGAACATCTTGTTGATGTAGCGCAGTTGCCGCAGCGCTGCGGTGAGCGGGTTCATGACTGCGCCTCCTCGTCAGGCTCCCCGGCCGGCGTCGTGGCGTCGGTGACGGAGGCGACAAGACTCAGGTAGACGTCCTCAAGGGAGGGCCGAATGATCTGCAGGTCGTCGAGATCGACGGCCTGCTCCAAGGCCCAGCCGGTCAGCCGGTGCAGGGCGGCCGCGAGGTCGTCGGGGACGAACTCGACGTAGCCGTCCGCGACGTTCGTTGCCTGGCCCAGGCCGTCCGGTGGCACCGCCCCCGGCGGTAGGGCGTAGCGCACCCGTGTCCTGGCGCTGTTCCGGCCGGCAAGGTTGTCCGGGGCCCCCTCGGCGACGATCCTGCCTGCGGCCATGACCGCCACACGGTCGGCCAGGTATTGGGCCTCGTCCATGTAGTGGGTGGTCAGCAGCACCGTCTTGCCCAGCTGAGCCAGGTCCTTGACGACGTGCCAGGCCTCGTGTCGGGCGGACGGGTCGAAGCCGGTGGTGGGCTCGTCAAGGAAGAGCAGCTCGGGGTCCCCGGCCAGGGCGACCGCCATGTCCAGGCGCCGCTGCTGGCCTCCGGAGAGGCGGATCACCCTGCTGTCGCTCTTGGAGGTCAAACCCACCAGGTCGATGACCTCGCCCACGGGACGTGGACGCGGGTAGTAACTCGCGTACATCGCCACGGTCTCCTTGACCGTCAGATACCGGTCGACCCCAGTGGATTGCAGCACGATCCCGATCCGCGGCTTCAGTCGCTGCCGCTCCCGCCCCGGGTCCAGGCCCAGCACCTCGATCTCGCCCCCGTCGCGCCGCCGGTAGCCCTCCAGGATCTCCACCGTGGTGGTCTTGCCCGCCCCGTTCGGGCCGAGCAGTGCGAAAACCTCGCCGCGGGAGACGTGCAGATCGATCCCGTTCACCACGGGCACGCCGCCGTACCGCTTCAGCAGTCCGCGGGCATGCAGTGCGTCGCCGTCTGTCCCGGCTCTGGCTGCGGTGCGAGTGATCTTCTTGTCCACGATGCCTCCTTCGTACCTCGTCATGCTGTCTGATCCAGGCCGCGTCACCGGGCCGCAGCGCCGCTGCCCGGGGCGCATGTCTCGGTGAGGTGGCGGCGAACCCCTTCCAGCGGATGATGTGCCCGTGGCGGACGTAGCGGGCCGTGGTGTCGTAGGGAGAGACGATCGCTGCTGCTGAAGGTGGCAGTCCGCCGTCCTCGGCGGTGCGCCAGCGCAGGTGGCCTGCCGCGTCACGGTAGTAGTTCTGCACGACGACCCGCCGCAGGGCCTCGGCCTGCGGGCCGGGCCGGTAACCCAGCCCGTGCTGGTGGAGGCGTTCAAGCAGCCTGCAGGCGTCGTTGCTGGCGGCCAGGATCCGGGTCTTGGGCCGGGTCGGGTTCTTTCCCAGCCGGACCTGGCGGCCATAGCGGCGGCACCAGTCCTCATCAACCAGGCCGGTCAGCAGGTGCCCGGCCGTGCGGGCCGCCTCCTCCAGCGCGGCACGGGCCGCCTCGGTGACCAGTTCCAGCCGGGTCAAGTCGCGCACCGCGGCCAGCACGTGGGTGGAGTCGGTGCGCTGGGTGGTGCGCTCGCGGACCAGACCGGCCTCCTTCAAGCGGGCCAGAGCAAGGTCCAGGAGGCGGTCCGCGCGCCCGTCCTGCACCAGCCGCTCCCGGAAGTCGGACAGCACGCTGTGGTGGAAGCCCGGATCGTCCAGCTCAAGGCAGAGCGCGTACTTGAAGTCGACGCGGCACCGCACGGCCTCCGCGGCGTCGCGGTCGGACAGTCCCAGCAGGAACTGCAGCACGCTTACCGTGGCCAGTTGGGCAGGTGACAGACCCGGGCGTCCATCGCGCGGGTACCAGCCGGCGAAATCGTCGTCATGCCACAGTCCGTCCAACCGGTCCCGCACCCACATCGCCGTCGTCCCGTTCGGATTGCTTGCCCGCGCAACCTGCACAGTCAGAGCGGGAACCTGCTCGCCGGAACGGGGACGGACAGACAACGTGCACCTCGCGACTGGGTCGGCCTGCACCACCGTCACGAACCTGCCCACTGACCACGCCACTCAGCCCAGGGCCACCAAGATCACCGACAGAGTCAAGCTAAGTGGCCGGTCGATTGAAGCCGCCCTGTGCCCTGGCCGTGATTCCGGTCACTGATAGTTGGGGAGCATGGCGCAGGGGTGGGTCACCGGGCGGAAGCTGCGGAGGCGGTTGGTCGGGATGCTTGGTTCGCTGCTGGCGCTGGTCATGGTGGCCGGGTGCGGGTACTGGCGGCCTTTCAGCGACGCGGTGGTGGGCACTGAGCAGGGCAGCGTCGTGGTACTGGAGTTCGGCGGTGCCGGGGCGGGGGCACCGGCCAGACCCTGGTGACGTCGGACGACGGCCTCCACTGGCAGGTCTCGCAGACCTTCCCGACGCCGACGGACCCCTCCAGGATGCCCAGGCTGTCACTCCGCACTGAGGACTGCGTGCCGGGAGCACCTGAGCACTGCTACCGGGTGGTGCCCGGGCACGCCCTGGTCCAGGAGACGCGGGACGCGGGACGTCACTGGTTCACGGCCTGGCAGTTGTCGGCCGGGCGCGAGCTGTTCCTGCGGCGCAGCGGCGGATACGCCGAGGACACCACCGGTGCGAGGCTCCATCTGGACTCGACCTCGCTGGTGGTGCTCCTCGTCGCAGCGGGGCATGTGGTGATCGTGGCGGATCAGAACGACGGACTCGTGGTACGCACGGCGGACGGCCGGTGGCCACGTACCGGTCTTGCCCAGCAGCCGCCTGACTCCACCATCCCAGTCCCGGTGACGGGCCTGGGCGCGGCATTGGCAAGGAGTACCTGTTGGCCCTGTGTGCCGCTGGGCTGGCCCTGCTCACTGGAGTCGCTGCGGCTCGCCTCCGCCGGCACTCGGGCCGCTCGCGCCGGGTGGCAGCAGCGCAGGAGGCCGTACGGATCGTTCTCGGCCTCCTGTGGATGGCCACGCCGCCTGCGGTGACGTGGCCGTCGACGGCCAGGTCCGGTTTCCACCCGCGCCTGGTCAGGCCGATCTGGGAGGGGGCGGTCCAGCCGCTCTCCCACACCGTCGTGCTACCGACGGGCCCGATCAGACGCGGTACGACGCGTCCGCCCAGCCGACGAACGCGTCTAGAGGCGCGGTGACCGACCTCCAGCGGCCCGCTGGCTTCTGGAAGCGTCACAGGCCCGCACCTACAACCCCACCACCGGCCGCTTCTTTCAAGCCGACCCCCTCCTCGAAGCCAGCAGCCCCAACCAGCTCGGCGGCTACGGCTGCCGGGGTCTTTGCACGGTGCCTCATCGACAGCGGCCACGTTGCCTTCTTGCACATCTTCAGCGTTGCGCAGCATGCGAGCCGTGAGCGGATGCTGTGGCTGTGGACTGCCCGTCGCTGATCTGTTTTCAGGGTGGCTATGGGGTCCTGCATCTGACACCGGATGCGATCCGGTCTCTCACGGGTGTCCCGTGGTGCTGTCCCGCGGGTGTCCCGTGTTGGTGTTGCAGTTGTCCTGCGGTGAGGCGCGGGACAGCTGGGACCTGCGCGGAAGCTCGCAGAGCGTGTGGGGGCTCGTTGCGCGGGGCACCCCGCCGCTGCGGTCTTGGGGGGCTATTGCCAGCGCATCCCTGTGGGGGCCCTCCGGCGGGCGCGGTGGTCCGGGAAGCAGCCGAGGCAGCAGTATGGCGTTTCGTGCAGCGCGGCAGCAGCGTGACCGTGCCTGTTGAGGCCTGGTACGGCCCGGGAGTCTGCCGTGTGCAGCGCGGTGGCGTTTTGCTCCGCTTCGGACAGCGGGACGTGAGTCGCTGAGCAGGCGGAGCAGCGTGCCGGGCGAGGTCGGAGCCGGAGTGCCTCACCGAGCCGGTCCCGGACCGCACGCGGCCGCGGGTGTCCCGATCCTGCCAAGGGCCCGCGGCGGCCCGAACACATCAACCGTGCCCGCGGCAGCAGGAGTTCTACTCGGCCCGGATCGACGTCGACGACCGGTACCCGGTGATCCCTCTTGCCGGCCGTCGTGGGTACCGTGTCGTCGCCCATGAACCGGAAGGAGACTGGCCTGTGACCCAGGGATCACGTGCAGCGCGATTGTCGCCGACGCGCCACACGTGGTCGTCCAACGTGTCGTTCAACAGCGAAGCTCATCGCACAGGTCTACGAGGGGGAACTGGAGGGCAGCGCCTGTCGGGAGGGTCAGACAGCCGGCAGTGAGGGATCGGGCGTCCATGGCTTCGGCGCGGTGGCGGCCCACCGCTCGTGATCCCTCCAGTCCCCGTTGATGTAGAGGTAGTTGGGGGAGACGCCCTCGAAGCGGAAGCCGAGCCGCTGCACCACGGCCAGGGACGCCTTGTTGCCGGGCTGGATGCACGCCTCCAACCGGTGCAGCCGCAGCTGGGTGAATGCGTACTCCATGACGGCGGCGATCCCCTCGGTGATGTACCCCTTCGCTGCAGAGGGGGCGAAGGCCGCGTAACCGATGGACGCGCCCTGGTAGCGGCCCCGGATCACCGAGTTGATGTTCACCGCCCCGGCCGCGTTGCCGGTCTCCCTCACTCGGATCAGGAACCCCAGATTGCTGCCGTCCTCGAAACGCCGCATCCAGGCCCGGAACTCCTCCGGGCTCGCGGGCAACTGCATCCACGGGTGGTGCAGTTCGACGCTCGCCCGAACCAGGGCGCAGAACTCCTCCTCGTCGTCGAGGGTGAGCGCACTCAGTTCGACACGCGACGCTATGTTGACCATGGGCCCACGGTAGACCTCCTGTACACCAACGGCCCCAGGAGTTTCAGCATTTCTGCCTCCCTCGGCGTGGGCGAGGTGTTTGTGTTGACCGCGTTCGCCAGGACCGCCGCAGCGAGCGGTCGGCGCCGGGCGAGGGACTTCGAGAGCTTTCTTCCTTCGGGACTGACAGCCGATCAACCGCGTGGAGATCGGGCGGCCACGTGGCGAGCATCGCCGAAGTCGTCACGCAGGGTGACCAGGCCGCGCAGGCCTACCGCGCGGTCCCTGGGTGCCGCAGCGCGGCGACGCGTGCTTCCCACCGGATCCGCCGTGACGATGGCGCAGGGACCGTGTACCTCAGGGAGGTGACCTCAGGGGGGTGACCTCAGGGGGGTGACCTCCGCGAGGATTCACTTGCCGGCGCCTACGGGGTCCACCGTGATGACGGGGGCGGAGTTGCTGTCGGCGGGAACGTTGATACCCAGTGACATGGTGTGGGAGTGCGTCTCGTTCGGCGGGGTGACCACGACGCTGGTGAACGTCACCCCGCTGCCGCCGGTGTTGTTGGGCGGGAAGTGCAGGGTGAAGTTGGTGGTCTGCCCGGGCGAGAGGCGGACCGTGGGCACGGCCATCGTGCTGCGCGCAGCGCTGACCGTACCGTCCTGGCCCTTGAGGTCCACGCCCGGGAAGCCGTGCATCGAGCACGTCGTTGACCCGATGTTCTTCAAGTTGATCAGGACCTCGCCCTGCGCCATGCCCCAGGAGCTGCTGAACGACAGGCTCGAGGTGTGGCAGGCCGCCCCAGCCACGGAGTCGCCCCCCGTACCTGAGCTGCTTCCCGTGGAGCCGGAGCTGCTCTGGGCAGTCGGCTCGTCCGAAGCCGAGGCGGTGCTCCCCGTCGAGGACTGCACGCCATTCGAGCCGGCGGAGGAGGAAGCCGGGCTACTGGCCGAACCACTGGCACTGCACGCGGTCAGCGCCAGCCCGACGGCGACGAGCGCGGCAGCCGACAGACCCTGGCGGGCGATCTTCGTACGCATGGAGTCCATGCCTTTCTCACTTTCGATGTTGTCGCCCCGCATCCGGCGGCGACCTGTCCGGTCCGGCCCCTGGACAAACGCGATCACTGGTGGCAGCAACGACTTTGACACACACAATCGCCCAGGCCAGCGCCGTTACAGCTCCACAACACAACGTCAAAGGCCCCGCGACAATCGACACAGGAGCATCACCGCAAGCCGACAGCCCCGCCTGTCTGGACTGCCCGACGAGTCGGTTCGCACCGCGCCGCGACCGGTCCGGCGACGGCGCACGTCGCCGGGCCCATGGCGGCCCCTGGTCCTTCGTTGATCGCTCAATGGAGTGGGAGCGAAGAGCATCCCCGGCCATGACGCCGTCTGCGCGCCTGTGGGCGTGAACCGGGCGACGGCGCTGCGGTGACAGCTCGTCATTTCGGCGCGCGCGGCTGGAAGTTGGGACGCGCGCGGATACTCTCGGTTCATGGATGAGGTGGAGGCTGGCGCTGCGGCCGGGACGCCGGTTTGCCAGGGGTGCGGGAAGCCGATCTCGGGCAGGGAGTCCGGTGGGAAGCGGGGGCGGCCCAGGAAGTGGTGTGGCAGGGGCTGCCAGTCCAAGGCGTACCGCGACGGTCGCGCCCGGGAGTGGGAACAACGGGAAGCCGCAGCGAAGGCCGCGCGCGCGTTGGAACCCCGTCAGGCGCCTTGTGACTCGGCCGACGTCCCGCAGGACGTCCTGGACGACGATGGGGGAGACGCCTGCGAGGACGAGGGGGAGCCGGGCGAGGAAGCGACGCCGCGCGAGCTGGTGCAGTTCCCACGCCGACCAGGTGGCGCGGTTCGCCTCGCTGTTCCTGCGGGGCTTGGAGGGGGGCATCGACGAAGCGACTCCCGCTGCGTAGGCAGATGCCTCCACCGCCATGCTCCATCGCATGGGGAAGTAGGTCAGCGGACGACGATGTCGTGGTCGTCAATCCGGATCTGATCCTCGTCCGCGACCGGCGGCCGGCGGTCCTGCGTGCCGGCTGCTGCGGGCACCGTGTCGTCGCCCGCGAACCGCAGGGAGGCTGCCCCTGCACGGCTCGACTCATGTGCACCGTGGATGTCGCGGAGCCACCCCCGCATCGCTGTCCAACGTGTCGTTCAGCACTCTGGGAGCAGGTCCGGCTGTGACCTTGAACTGGTGCGGCTCGTACCGGATCATGGCGCTGTCCGCGCGCGTGGCTGGGCGGGAGTCGAGCGTGGACCGAAGCTGAGGATCAGTCAGCCGAGCAGGCTGGCATTCGCCGTCGTCGGGTTCGTTGTGGGGATGACGTGCACGGTGAGGCCCGGGACGGCCGTGGGCGTGGCCTGTCAGCTGGTCGGTCGACTGCTTCCTGCTGCTGGCGTTGGCCGTGCACCTGAAGCGTGGGAACGCGTAGCGGTGGCTGCGCCTTCGGCTCAGCGGTGCTGCTTGCGGAGGGCGGCGATGCGCTGCTCGACATCGTCGACGAACCAGTCCGGGATCTGGCCTGTGGCGCGGAGGTGGGGGCGTTCCTGGTGGGTCAGCTGTTCGGAGGCGGCGTCCACGGCCACGGCGTAGTCGAGCTTCTTGTCGGACATGGACTCGCGACGCATGTCCCCGCCCATACGGACGGCCCCGCCGGCACCGCCGCCCACACCGCGGCCGCCTCCGCTGGCGCCGGCGAGCGTCGAGAGCCAGCCCCAGAAGCCGAGTTTGCGGCTGTGCTTGTCGATGTGGTCGCGTATGGCGAGCCAGCAGAGCCGGTCGTCGTTGAGCTTCGGCACTGCTGCGGTCGGGCTCGGCTGCTTCGTGTTCTTCCAGGCCACCGTCGTTCCCCCTCCGTCCCTGCGTCCCCGTCAGTCCGGGTGCGGCGATCGATGACCGTGGACCCGAGATCCACAAGGGGGCCAGGACGGCAGGATTTCCATACGTGCTCTTGATGCCGGCCCTGATGAGGCTTCCTGAAATCGGTTCTGACTGGAAGTCCGTGAAAGGCCAGGTCAGCGGGCGGCATGGTGAATGGTTTCCTCGCGGGATCTTCCTGGTAGGGGTCTGCGCGCGATCGGGGGTGTGCTGTTTCCCGGCGTCGATGTTGAGTTGGAGCGGCTGATCGTCAGCCCGGGGTTGCTGGTGATCGAGGCGGCGGGACGCGGGGAGCCACCGCGGTGCCCCGGGCTGCGCGACTGCCGGTCGGCGCGTCCACTCGTCCTACTGACGGGTCCTGAGCGAGCGGCCCGCGATCGGCCGCAAGCCTGCGATACGCCTGCGGGTCCGGCGCTTCTTCTGTGACCGCAAGCGCTGCGGTCCAGCGTCTCCTGCGCGGGGGTCCGTCCACGGCGGCGGGAGCTGCCACGGGGGAAGCAGGCTCGCGCGGCCGGTCGTTGTCGGTGCCGCGCTCGCGGGGCGGGCTGTGTCCGGGTCTTGCACTGGGGGCACGCATACGGCGGCCGGCGGTCCTCGATGGGGGCGGCCTGCACGTCGGTGCAGACCGGTGCCGGGAGGGTACGCGCCAAGTCCCGCAGGTCGGCGGGTATGAAGTCGGCCGGGTCGATCGTCACCTGGGTGCTCCTTCCCGGGGCCGCCCGGCGGTCGTTGACCACGGGGGCCTGTGTTGCCGAGCGGCTACACCGAGTGAAGCACCGGGCGCGAGGCGGAGGAGTGCCGGTCATGGGGGGGGTATTTCGGTGACGGGGTGCCGGTTCGGGGTACCGCAATTGAGACGGCGTCAGTCGGTCGTCCACGGGGCGGTGCGGTCGTGGGCGTGTGTCCGGACGGTATCGGCGTGCTGCTGCGGACGATTCGTGAAGTACCTGGCCTCACGGGGGAGGAACAGGCGCGCATGGTCGAGGAGCATCTCGGCGAGCCCTTCGACGTCGCCGATGTCAAGCGTTGGGAGACAGTACGGCGGATTCCGCAGGAGACCCTGGTTCCAGCCGGTCGCGGGCCTGCGGTCTGACTGTGGAGCGGGTGAGCCGGGCCTGCGCAGCGTCGCGGCGGTGCCGGCGCGCACGGTTCGGAGGGCAGCACGTTGAAGCGCAGGAGGTTCATCGGGACCGTGGCCGCCGCCGGCGTGGCGGTGCCGGGTCCCGTGCGGTTCCCGCGAGGGAATTCACACCGCGCTGGTGCCGTCGGCCGACGGTGACCTCGCCTACCTTGAAGCAGCGTTCGAGCGGCACCGCGGCGGATACGGAGGCCGCTCTCCCGAGCCGGTCCTCGGGGAGACACAAGGAAACGCGGTGCGCGTTGCACCATTGACCTGCGAGAACGCCTCGGCATTACGTTCAGATTGGCATGTGCGGTTTTGCGGATCGCTGGTAGCCGACCCAACCACGAGGTCCGCGGTACCGGGGCCGTCGGCGAGCCCGGGCACGACCAGGTGCACGGCATTGACGGTAGTGCCGAAGTCGGCGCCGGGGTCCGGGAGTTGATGTCACGGCCTCACGGTCGGGGTGCGAACGTGGTGGCCGTCAGTCGGGGAATGACGCGCACGACCTCTCGGGATGGTCGTCTCCCCGTGACGGCTGCGGATCGCGAATCGGGAGTCGTCCCGGTAACTTCCCAGCGGGTCGGCGGTGGTTCGTGATCCGTATGTCGCAGTGGCCGGCGGGAAGCCTGTCGGAAAGGCACGTTGTCAGCGCACCCGCGAGTGCCGAATGCGAGCCCGGCACCGCATGGTGTGCACCAGGAGCAGCGCGGTCAGAACTACGCCGGTGATTGCGTGCCAACGGATCCGAGTCGGATGCCAGTCGAGCCAGTCCCACAGACCGGATGCCAGCATGGCCACCGTCATCACCGCCAGCAGTGCGTCGGCGAGGGCCAGCCTGCTGCCGCGGCCGTACAGGGTCTGGACCCGGACCAGACGTGACCCAAGCCTGGCCGATGCGCGACGGCGCTGGACCAGGTGCGCCACGACCAGTCCGACGAAGACCAGTCCCACCAGGATGTGGATTGTCAGGACCGGCTCGAATACGAGCGAGACGACGGTGGTCACTATCAGTCCCAGATGGACCCACCACCGGTACGCCTGCCGTCTGACGGTGCCCGGCCCCGGTATCCGCGCAGAGCCGCTCACCGTGTGTCTCCCTGTCCGCCGACTGTGCCGCTGTCGTCTTTGATGCGGCTCGGCATTGGCACAACCCGCTGTGTCCCATCCTTCCGAGGGGCAGGTGCGGTGGATGTGGGGGATGCCCCTGAATGACCCCTGATCAGGCCCTGAGCCGCGATCAGGGACGGAACAACAGCCCGCGCCGCCGGGCGCCCATCGTGCGTGGCTGCCTGGGGGACCGTCCGGCAGAAGGCCGTGTCCCGTAATCGGCGGCAACGATGTGTGATGGTTGTCGTTGACGTTTCATGCGGGATGTCAACGAGCTTGTATGCGTGGTGTTTTCGGGTCCGTCCGTGCTGGTTGTCGAGGGGACGGCGGACGAAGGCGAGGTGGCCGTGGCCGATGCCGGGGCAGTACTCGGCGGCGCGGGGCACCGCCGGTCTTGACCCGCGACAGCACCGCCTTGGGTGGCCTGTCGGGTCACCCTCGCCGCGGCCCAGCAGGCCGTCGCCACCGACTGGTACACCGCGCAGCAGCGCCTCGGGTCCGACCAGTGGGGGGCGGAACGGGGCCGCTGCAGGCGGTGGTCGACCCGAGCACGGGGGCGGTGACGGCGCACGACGGCAGACGGCGCATCAGGGCCTCTTCGAGGTGAGCCCTGCTCGGCGACTGTCCCGCCCGGCGGTTGGCCGTGAACGGGAGCAGGCCTGCGCGGTTCGCGCAGGCCTGCGTGAGGGTGGTCCTGGGTCAGCTCGTTTCGGGGGTGACGCGCTCGATCTCGATGGCGAGGATGCCGAGCGATCCTTCTCGGGGCCGTGGATGAGGCGGGTGTTGGTGGGTTGCTCGTTCCGGGGGCGTCGGGGTTGACGTTGGCCGGGCCCTCGGTGTCGGGCATTTCCTCGAAGCTGGTGTACCGGGCGAGGCGGACGACCTCACCTGGTCGCCTCCGGCCGCAAGACCATCAAGGTCCGCGTCCAGTACGCCAACCTCCGCAACCTGGAGACCGGGCAGTACATCCGCTCCGCCTGCGGCAAAGACGACTGCCTCACCAAGGCCACCCGGGCGCGGGGATGGTCCAGGTCCCCACACGCTGAGGTCGAGGACCCCGGGTTGGTGTGGTGTCCGGCGCCGGTAGCGTTCGCTTTACTTCAACGCAACGATGCAGGTGTCTGTCATTGCGTTAGATTCTCGGTCAGTGCAACGATATTGCGCAATCTACCTGCATGAATGTCGATTTGCTGCAGGGGAATGGTTGCTTGAGATGCGAACGCAACGTAGCGTTCTCGATGTCAGAAACGAAGCGCACGCAAGGAGAGAACGATGCAGAAGTTCGCCACCGCCGCCCCGGTCTCCGCCCTCGTGGACGTCCCCGCCGGCCGGATCCAGGTCATCGCCGCCGACCGCAGCGACGCCACCGTCGAGGTCCGGCCGAGCAACCCCGGCAAGAGCCGGGACGTGAAGGCGGCCGGGCAGGTCGCGGTCGAGTTCACCGACGGGGTCTTGAAGATCCGCGCCGCCGAGCCGAAGAACCAGTACTTCGGCCCGACCGGTTCGGTGGAGGTCACCGTCCAGGTGCCGACCGGCTCCCACCTCGAAGCCACCACCGCCAGCACCGAGTTCCGCGGCGTCGGCCGCCTGGGCGACGTCGTCTTCGAGGGCGCCTACCGGCAGATCAAGCTCGATGAAGCCACCAGCCTGCGCCTGACCGCGGTCGACGGCGACGTCGAGGTCGGCCGCCTCCGTGGCCCCGCGCAGATCAGCACCGCACGCGGCGCCATCCGCATCGGTGAGGCCACGCGCGGCGCGGTGGTGCTGCACACCCACATGGGCGACATCACCGTCGGCGCCGCACCCGGCGCCTCGGCCTGTCTGGACGCCGGCACCGGTCACGGCCGGGTCAGCAACGCCCTGAAGAACGACGGTGCCGCCGTCCTCGACATCCGCGCCACCACCGGCCAAGGCGACATCACCGCCCGCAGCCTGTGAACCTGTGCACGGAAGAGGTCCCGCCCCAGTGACGCCGACGTGGCCAGCCGCTCCTCGCCGAGCTTGGCCCGCCGGCTCTTGGTCACCTCGGTCCCCTCTCGTCGGTCGGTGATGGTCTCGACGTGGCTGCGAGGGATGCGCTCGACGGTGCCGTCCCGCTGCTTGCACCGGGCCAGTGCCGTAAGGCCTCACTCGAACGCCCCAGCGCGGCCTGCGGAGGCTGTCTTCGCGGGCTTGGCCGCCTCTGCCGGGGCCCGGTAGACCCCCACAGCGAGGGCGGAGAGGCGTTCGCGTTGGGTGGGCGGCAGGCCGTTCAATTCGACTGCTCCGGCATCGTGACTGCCTCCCGCCCTGGGCCCGCCCGTTGCTTCTGGCCACCGCCTACCTGCAGCGCCTGACCGGAACCGACCTGCCCCTGCTCGACAAGGGCCCGCCGCAGGGCACCGGCTTGCCCACCCTGGAACGCTTCGCCGAGGCCTGCAAACTGCGCCCGCCCCAGCCGCCTCGTGGCCGTTCCCGGCGGGGGGCCGGCCGCTGCAAGCAGGTGCCCGCGGAGACCCTGTGGCCACTGTGCACGGCCCACCACCACTTCCGATGGGCCGCGACGGAGGAAATGGGAGGTTGCCCGCAACCTCCCTCCCACACCAGGCCACCCCAAGGGGGCCCCGAGCGGTAGCGCCTTCGCGTCCACCGCTATTGCCATCGCATGCTCAACGCGGTGAGTCGGGCGGCGCGTTCGGTGGGGATGGTGGCTTTCCTGGCGCGGCTGTTGGCGAGGAAGAGGCCGAGGCTGACCACCTCGGTGCTGCCGTCGTTCAGCCGGAGCTGCTCTTTGTGGCTGCGGGGGGCGTTCAGGTGGCCTTCCCGCTGCCGGTACTGGGCGGCGGCGGCGAGGTTGCGCCGCTCCTTCTCCGCGTGGCTTACAGGCCCTTTGGGGCGCTGTTCGGGTGCCAGGGGCTCCAAGCCGAGGACGTGTTGGCACATCCACCGCTGCGCCGGTCCGAGGTTCTCCCAGGCGAGTTGCTGCGTCCTTGCCCATGTGGCGAGGTCTTCGCCCTGAGCGGCGACGCTGCCGGGCTCGGTGCCCAGCAGTTTCCCGCCGGCTTGGACGTGACGGCGTGCCAGGGTGAAGCGGCGCTGCCATTCCAGAGACCATCCGGTCGGGCACCAGGCGGGGTCGATGGCGTCGAGTGCGGCCTTGCGGTCGGCGGGCAGCGCCCCGGTCCAGTCCAGGTCCTGCTCACCGGCCTCGGCCTGGCGTTCCAGGGCTTCGGTGCGCCGCTGAGCGGTGCGCCAGTTCTTGAGGATAACCCCGACTGGACGACCGTCCCAGACGGCGTCGGCGGGTGGGCAGGCGTGGCCGTGCACGTGGGCGTAGCCCGTGACCGCGGTGAGGTTGTCGGTGAAGGCCGTGTCGAAGTGGCTCCAGATAAAGCCCTGCTCGTTCAGCAGGCCGATCCGCTGCTCATCGAGGACGCCAGCGGCTTTGTAGCGGCGTTGGTCGGCCACCCACGCCCCGAGGCGGTGTCCGGACGGCGCCCGATAGGCGTAGGGCACCTTCGCGTCCCCGAACTCGGCCTTGTAGACGAGCAGTTCGGCGAGGCCGCGCCGGAACTCGGCTCGTTCGGGCTCCAGCACTCTTGTTGCGATGAACGCGGCGATGGCGGAGGGGTCGCGCCGGCTGGAGAACGTCAGCAGCTCGCGCTCCCCGGCCGCTGACGGCTCCGTGCCGCTGCGGGGTTCGCGTTCGGGCCGGTGTTCGGATTGGGGCATCGCCAGCCTTTCAACGGCGGCGGCGTCGTGCGAGCGCAAAGCGAGGAGGATCTTCGAAAGTCCGTCAAAGGCCCGGGAGGTCAGTAGTTGGGCCTCGCTGGTTTCGCCGGGTTCGAGCAGGACGGGTACGACGATCGTGGCGACCTTCCCGCTGCCGGGCTTCATCCGCAGGGCCCGGCCGACGGCCTGGACGAGGTCGACCATGGACCCGCGCACGTCCGCGAAAAAGACGCCGTCGCAGAAGAAGGTGTCCAGGCCCTCTGAGAGCACCTTGACGGAGGACAGGATGTAGCGCTCCAGGACCCGCCCGTCCGCCTCGGTCAGGGACGCGAACGTCCCTAGTACCCGGAGCCGTTCACCGCTGCTGTGTTCGGCCTCCAGCCACGCCGTGCCGACCGCCTCGGGTCGCGGGTGCAGCGAGGGCTCCTTCTCCCACAGCGCCCGGGCGACGGGGCGCAGGCCGGTGCTCAATGCGCGGGCTTCGGCCACCAGGTGGTGGAAGGACAGAACCCGACGCAGGTCGTACTCCGCACAGGCCGTCAGCGCGGCGGTCTGGAGCGCGGCCAGCCGGGCCCCGCGGTACTGGACGGACCGCTCATCGGCCCCGCGCTGCTCTAGCTCCTGCAGGAGCGGATCACGGACGTCGACGCACAGGATCCGGTACGGGGCGATCACCCCGTCGGAGATCGCCTGCCCAAGCGGGTAGTCGTGGGCGACGGGACCGAACAGGGTTTCGTCGTCCATGGACGCGATCAGCTCGGCCGTTTCCATCCCGGCCGCCTGGGGGCGCTCCCTGCCGCTGTCCAGGACGGACCACAGTCGTGGGGTGGCGGTCATGAACAGGCGCCGGTCGCACGGCACCTTGCTGTTGTCCAGGATCGCCGCCCACGGCCGCCCAGCAGAGCCGGAGACCCGGTGTGCCTCGTCCGTTTTACCGCTTGCATGTGCGTGTTATGCCTCGCTGACCTGTGTCTTTGCGTGGCATCCATGTGTGCGACGTCCAGGACGGCCACTGCGGTCTTCGAGTCGGGCAGGCCGCCGCGTCCCCGCTTGCGGCCGCCGTCACTCGCCATTGCTGGACAGGAGCCTGGCCAAGCCTTCGACCAGGGCGATCTCCCCGGTCTCCACTGCGGGCTTCAGCCACTCGGCCGCGCCCGGACGCCGACGATGTTGCGGTGCACCATCGCTCGCTCGTCGTCAGTGAAGTGGTTTCGCGACAGCCCAAGGATCAGGCGCCCAGGGCGTCTCAGGTATTGGCGGGCTGAACGAACGCCGCCTGCACCTCGCCAGCGTCGACCAGGGCACTCTGGAGCGCTCGCCACTGGGGCGAGTCCTTGGCGGCGCGCAGCAGAGCGTCGGCTTGCCGCCTGACCTCCATCTTGTGGAACGGCTCCAGTGGTGCACCGAGCAGACGCGCGGCGATGATCAGGGCATCTGGGGAGTCAGGGTGGCCGGCTGCACGCTGGGCGACCGCGTGAGCAGGGTTCAGTCCCAGCTCCTGCTCGGCGGTACGCCGTGTCAGGGTCAGCCACGTCTCGTCGTCCAGGCCGGTGGAGTACGCGAACTCGCCCGCCCCAGCCAACGCGGCAGAGGGCAGGCCCGCGTCCAGCGCCGCCTCCCACACCGCCACGGCGCGCTCGCTCGCGTCGCTCGGCCCCTTGGCAGTGCGCCAGGCGACACAGGACAGCAGCTGAGAGACCGCCTCCGCACCGCGCGGACGCCCGGCGACCTGCCGGAAGAAGTCCCGGACCGGCCCCAAGGGGGCGCCCGCGTCCAGGAGCGCCCACGCGACGCGGTCCAACGTCGCGTCCACGCGCTGCTGCGCCCGACGGACCGCCGCGAGAGCATCCCTGTCGCGGGACCGCTCGTCGCCGGTGCCGGCGGCCGGCGTGTCCACCGTCGGTGGCGCGACCAGGAGCTCGGCGAGCTCGGCCCGGTCCACGAGCGCGAACGCGCCCCCTGGCTGGCCGTACGTCAGCCAGGTCCGGGCGGGGGAGTGCGGCTGCCGCAGATCGAACAGCGTCGCCTTGTGGCGCTCCACCCAGGCCGGGCATCGCTCGGTCAGCTGAGACAGCCGGTAGCCGACGACGGCGAGTGCCTGCGGATCGGGTGAGCCCGCCCAGGATCTGATCGGCCAGTTCGACAACGGGGCCGGGGAGTTGTCCGTCCACGCCGTGGCGGACACCCCAAGCGAACAGTCCGGCCAGGGCCTGGCCGCCCGTACTGTTCAGCGCGCCGATGAGGTCGTCACCCATGTCCGCTCGTTCGGCGCTCCCGTTGTGCCATTCGGTGGCCAGGCCGGCCAGCCACGCCACGGCCTTCGGCTCCGAGTCCGCCAAAGTGACGCCGGTTTCGAAGGCGAGGTACACCAGTCGGCAGATGGTCCGGTTCAGCTCCGAGGCGTATGTGGAGGTGTCCCTGGCCGCGGGGCGCGCGCTGATGGCGGCTTGTGTCGCTCACGTGAGCGATCCCGTCCCGTCGAGCTTGCGCGATTCGCGTGCGGAGATCAGCTCATACAGGTACACATGGCGCAGGCGGTGGGTGACCAGCGCGGCCAGGACCCCTTCCGGGTCCTCGGCCCACCTCTCGGGATCGGCGCTGACCAACTCGGCCAGCAGTTGTGCCCGCGCCGATTCGGCGTCGGCATCGTCGCCTGGGACGTCGGCGATCGTCAGTGCGGCCGCCGCGGCAGCAGGGCCGTGCTCGTGTGCCTGCGCTAGGAACGTCTCGGTGGCCATGCCATGGCCCGCGTCGACGTAGGAGTCGACTCGCAGCAGCGGTTCGGGCCGCGTTGGGGCGCCGGCGATGTTCTGCAATGCGCTGACCACCGGCTGCCAGGCGGCGCTGACCGGGGAAGGCAGTACCGAAGCCAGACTCCACGCGCAGTACCACCGGTCGTTGAGCGGCTGCCCGCCAGCCGGATCCTGATGGGCCGTCACCCAGGCGTCGATGTCTGCTTGGCTCGGCACGGGGCCGAGCGCGGTGAGCACGCCCTCCTCCAGGTCCGCCCGCAGGCCCTGCGGGCAATCGGCCATGACCCGCACAAGGAAGTCGAAGACGTCGGCCCGTGGTGACCGCAGCGCGACCACCTGCCCGGTCGCCTCGACGGCGGCGGTCCACCAATCCGTGCCGGTGGGACCGGTCTCCAGCAGATGGACCGCCCGCAGTCGGTGCCCTGGATCCGTCGGCACACTCTGCATCAGCGGCTTGGTGCGCACGCCCAGGTCGACTCCGTGCGCGGCATCGGCCGCGGCGAGGTCGAGCACCGCCCGCGTCAGCGGGACCAGGAACACATGGTGCGTCGGGTCATCGACAGCGACCTGGCGCAGGTCGTTGACCAGATCGGTCGTCCAGTACTGATCAGGCGCGCCCAGGTGCGCCGCCAAGGTGGTAGCGAGAGCGTGGCGGACACCGGTAGCCAGCTTGCCGCCATCGCCACGGGGCGACCCGCCCGGGTAGGCCGTCTCCAGCAGTGCGACCAGGAGCTGTCCGCACTGCCACGTATCCGACCTGGCGAACCCGTTCGCGGCCAGGACTTCCTCGACCACTTGCACCCATGTCCGGTTTCGCTGACTGACCGGAACCTGCTGAGCCCACTCCGCGACACCCACGAGAACGTGCCGGTTCCCGCTAGCGACGCCGAGGGCCTTCCGCATCACCCTCAACGCGTCGATGCCCGCCTGCCACAAGAGCATGACCGCCGACACGACGGCCTCTGCGTCGGCCTCGGCCAGCGCGTCCATGCGGCCCTCGAACCACGCGCACACCAGCTCCGGGTCGCCTGCCAGCAGCCGCTTCAAGTAGGGCTGCGCCGGCCACCGGCCCGGCTGGGGAAGGAAACGCTGCAAGGGCAGCAAGTCCAACCAGGCCGCACTCACCGCCTCAGCGAAGAAGTACGCCCCTGCCCGCGGATCGCTCCACAGCTTGACCTCTTCGGCGTCTGCCGGGGACGGATCCTCAAGCTGGGCGTAGGAGCGCAGCTTTGCAGCGTCCTCCATCAGGTCGTGGAACAGCCGCCCGATCGCGGCAGTGACACCCTCCAACGTCCGGCGCGCCCCCTGGCCCTTCCGGGAGCCGTGCAGGACGCCGGAGGTCTCACGGTAGAAACGATTCCAGGACTGGTCGACGGCCAGACGCTCGCCCGGCCCCATTTCCCAGCCGGTCTGGTCGTGTACAAGCTGCCCGACCTGGCGGATCCTAAAGCCGCCCTTGTCGCTCTCTTGCTCCTCTAGCGCGGCGACCGTCTGCTCGAGCCGCTCCAGACACTCGTCCAGGCCCCCCGCTTCATCGCCCTGCCGTGCGGCCACGACCTGCTTCGCCGAAGCGATGACATCCTTCTGGGCACCCAGTACACCGGGGAAGTCCTCGCCGGCCATCTTGAGCAGCGCGTCCAGAGCGCCGCGGCAGCAGGACTGGGCGACCTCCTCAGCGGCCGGCATCTCCTCGTCCGCGAGCACCCGCTGCGCCGCCTGGAGCAGTCGCGCTGCCCTCTCGCCGTACTCGCCCTGGCTGACCAGCAGGTCGACCAGCTGCGAAGAGATGGTCGAGGAACCCTCGGGATCCGGCATGGCCTGGGACGCTTCGCTCACAACGATCACCGTACCCGCCGGCACAGCGGGCCGGCCGGATCGACGAGGCGCCCAAGTACCGGTCCGGGGCTACACGCTGCTGGTCACGACTGTCCCCGCTGACCGGGCGTCAACCAGGGTCTCCCTGGCCCGTTGTGGCGTGTGGGAGTGACGGACTTTACCAACTGTTGCTGGGGCGTATGCGACGTTCGTCGGGTTTGGTCCGTGGGTGTGCTGTGGGGGTGTGGGGTGGTGGAGTGCGGCCCCGCTACCAGGGGTGCTGGGACCGGATTGGGTGGTGGCGCGGATGGTGGATGGTCGGTTGGTGGTGGGGGATCTGCGGGTGCAGGAGATCGTGCGCGTCGACGGGCGGGTGACCTACACGGTCGTGGACGAGTCCTGCGCGGTGGTGGGGGCAGCGGACGCGTTCCTGCGGTCGTGTCGGGCGGGGACGGCCCGCACGTACGCCTACCTGCTGGTGGATCATCTGCGGTGGCTGCGGTTCGCCGGGTTGAGCGTCGAGTCGGTGGTGCTGCGGGACCTGACGCATTACATGGCGGCGGTGGGCGCGGAGTTCACGGGCCCGTTCGGGTTGCCGTGGCGGGTGGGCCGGCGCCCGTACGGGAACAGTGCGTTGAAGACCGCGGCGGCGTGCCTGAAGGGCTTCTATCTTCACCAGGCCACCTGCGGGGTGAACCGCGCCGTGGCGCAGGAGCTGCGCGGGTCGCGGTTGCCGACCCGGGCGGACCGGCGCCGTTCGATGCTCGGTCATGTCCTGACCGAGATGCCGGCGAACCCGCTCGCGCCGGACCGGTGGGTGCGCAGGCACCCGAAGATGCTCCCTGAGGGCGCGCGGGAGCAATTGGTGGACCAACTGGCGTGTGCGCGGGACCGGATGGTGGTGACGTGGCTGGCTGACGGGGGCTTCCGGGTCGGGGAGTTGTGCGGTCTGCACCTGGTGGACCTGCACCTACGTGAGGGCGCGGCGTGCGGGCAGTGCCGCTCCGCGCACGTGCACATCTGCCATCGCGAGGGCAACGCGAACCGGGCCCGGGTCAAGACCAAGACGCCCTGGCAGCGACAGGACGGCGTGGTCTCCGGGGGCGCTGTCCGCCGGGCGAGCCCGGCGATGATCCACACCTACTTCGACTACATCGCCACCGAGTACCCGCGGCAGGCCGGCCACGGGATGCTCCTGGTCAGCCTCCACGGCCCCACCCGGGGCCAACCGTGGACCACCGACGGCGTGCGGGGGATGCTGCGCCGGGCCGGGCACCGCCTGGAGCTGGGGCGGGTGGCCCCGCACGCTTTCCGGCACACCTTCGCCACCGGGGTCCTGGACGCGGCGGGCGGTAACGCGGTCATCGCCCGCGACGCGGGCGGCTGGGCGTCGGCCGCGACGGTGGAGGAGGTCTACGGCCACGCGGACGTCCACGACCCGCTCTTCGCCGCGGCCCTGGACCGCGTCTGGGGGCCGCAGCCATGATCCCACTGGCACTGCTCCCGGGCCACGACGGCAACCGCCGGGTGGGGCGCGACCGCCTGGAACTGCTCACCGCGCTGATCAACGCACCGGGGTTCGACCCGCTGTACCGCAGCGAGCTGATCGCCTTCCCACCTCAGCACCCGGTCTACGCCTGGCAGTGCACCGTCCAGGGGTGCGAGCGGATCCGGCAAATGAGCCAGACTCTGTGCGGAACCCACTACCTGCTGTGGGAGCAGGCCGAGGCGGCCGGCGTGTCCAGAGCGGGGTTCATGGAGGGCGCGCAGCCGCTGAAATCGGCGCGGGGGACCGACTACGGCCGCTGCCGGATCTGCCCCGAGCGGCCGGCCGGTACGCCGTCCCTGCGACTGTGCAACCAGCACCACAACCGCTGGCAGCACGGCTCGGCTGCCGCCTTGGGCATCGAAGAGATAGAGCGGTGGATCGCAGCACAGCGCCCGCTGCCGGGATTCGGCCCCTGCAAGGCCCGCTGCCCCTTCCTGGCCTGCTCCTCGATAGGCCTGTGCATCCAGCACGAGTCGCGGTATCAGACGCAAGGGCGTCCCGGCAGGGCACGGTCATTGACCTCGACGCGCGGCCGCACCCAGGACGGCCGGGCGCTCCCGGTGGTCTACGACGACCAGGAGGTTTTCGACACCTGGTGCGCCAAGGCGTTGCCGGTCTCCCAACCGGGGCTGGTGAACCTGCACGGACTGCCCGCGCCACTGCGCGCGGAGATCCAGTGGGCCCTGAACGCCCACGCCCAGCAACGGCAGCACTCGGACTGGAACGTCAACGGCATCAGGAACCTGGTCAACCACTGCTGGAACGGGGCGTTCTCCTCGCTGATGGACCTGGAGGCCGGCGGCTACGCGGGGCTGACCCGCAAGCAGTTCGACTCCCAAGTCCGCCGGATCGTCTGGGAGAGCGTCAACGGCCTGCGCTGCGTCTACAACAGCCCCGCGGACACCAAGGACGCCGGCTTCCTTGAGACCGATCATTTCGGCCGCCGCTTCAAGAACGCCCAGAGCCACTTCGACCTCACCGCGGTGCCCCAGCGCTGGCTGAGGGACCTGGTGTGGGACCACCTCACCGCGTGGCTGCGCTCCCCGCAGTGCCCGCGCACCAGAGGCCCCTTCGAACAGGCACGTCGCGCCGCGGTCGAACTGGGCGTCTTCCTGGAGACGGACGCCTCCTCCGGAGGCCACGACCCGACGGTGCTGCGGCGAGAGCACGCGGACCGATTCGTCGCCGACCAACGCCACCGCGCCCGGCACGGCCTACCCTCGCTGGGGATGGTCCTGGTCGACGGCCGGTCCCCGACGGTGACGGACCTCAGCTGCCAGTTCGTCTTCAACGGCGCCCGCAAGCTGCTCTACAGCGCTATCACCGGCGGCCAAAGCGAGCGCTTGGGCCTGGACACCGGGTTCCTGACGGCCATTCCGTTCGGCGGGGCCGGACTCAAGCAGCGCTCCCGCAACCCCTTCACCGACGACGTCGCCAAGGCACTGTCCGACGAAGCGAACCTCCAGCGCCTGGAGGAAGTCGACCTCAGCGGCGTCGGGCTGCGCGACATCTGGGAGACGATCGCCCACACGGGGCGGCGCTGCAGCGAGGTGGTGGAGCTGCGCCTGGACTGCATCGGCCGCTACCAGGGGCTGGCGATGCTGTGGCACGACCAGACCAAGGTCGGGAACTACAACGAGGGCATCCGCATCCCCGAGACGGTCTACGAGCGCTTGGACGCGCGCCGCACCAAGACACTCGCGCTCTTCGAGCGCCGGTTCGGCCGCACCCCCGAGGCCGGGGAGCGCGCCATGCTGGCGCTGTTCCCCTCGCGGATCCGCAATCCCAACGGGCAGCAGTCGATCTCCTACGGCCACTTCAACCAGCGCTTCAAGACCTGGATCAACGGCCTGGACCTGGGCGGCGCCTACGTCGCCCACCAAGCCCGCCACACCCTGGCGACCAACCTCCTGAGGGCCGGCGCGACCTTGACCCACATCCGCCGCTACCTCGGCCACCTCTCCGAGCGGATGGCCGAGCACTACGTGAAGATCACCAACAGCGACCTCGAAGACGTCCTGAACACCGTCTGGGTCGCCGGCCCCGGGGCCGCCAGTCCAGGAGAGCTCCTGTCCCGCGGCAACAAGGCGATCAGCCGTGAGGAGGCCATGGTGATGGCCCTCGATCTCTCACGCCGCAGTACCCCCGCCGACGGCGGCTTCTGCACCTACCAGCCCGTCGTCAACGGCGGGGCGTGCCCGTGGAAGCTGGACTGCGAGAACTGCGACAAGTTCGTGATGTCCGGCGCCGACCTCCTCTACTGGCGCCGCAAGGCGGAGCAATGGCGCATGATCGCCGAGAACGCTCCCGACGACGCGACCGCCGACTACCTGCACACCGTCTTCGAACCCACCGCCCGCGCCATCGACGGCCTCGAAAGCGCCCTGGCCGGCCTCGGTCTGCTGGACGAAGCCCTCAACATGGACCTGCGCCGCCCGCAGGACTACTTCCACCGCACCTGGAGCACCGCCTTCCGCGCCAGCGACCTCGCCGCACTGCAACCGTCTACCGCGGGAGAGCACGAGTGACGCCGCCCGACACCGCCCAGACCGGCGCGGCCATCGCCGCGCGCCGCCGAGCGAGCGAAGATCTGGTGGAACGAGTCAGAACCGCCCTCGCATCGATGCGACGCGACCGCACCCCGATCACTGTCGCCGCGCTGGCCCGTACCGCGCAGGTCTCACGCACCTTCCTCTACCAAAACCACCAGGCCAAAGCACTCATCGAGCAAGCAGCAGCTGCCGCCGGTAACCAGCAACGAACCAGGAGCAGCACCACCTCCGACGCCACCCAGAGCGCCTGGAAAGAGCGCGCCCTGAACGCGGAAGACGGCCTGACCGCAGCTCAGGCCGAGATCCGAATCCAGCGCACCCGCATCGCCGAACTCCTGGGCAAGATCCGCGATCTCGAGCACGACCTCCCCGAAGGCTCCCTGCAACGAATCGTTGCCGAGAACGGCAGCCTCAAGCTCCAGGTCCACCAACTCGTACAGGACCAGCAACGTGCGCACGAGCGCCTGGCCAGCGCGCGGGAGAGCAACCGATTCCTCGACCGACGCGTTGCCGACCTGGAGGCACAACTTGCCTCCTACCTAATCAACCAGCATCGACCAAGCCTGTGAGAAGCACTCAACCGCCACCATCACTCATCCCTCACCAGCGGATGCCGAGTTGGGTGAGGCGTGTGGCGCGGTGGGCGGGGATGTCTGCGCGCCTGCTGCGGCTGTTCGCGATGAACAGGCCCAGGCTGATCAGCAGAGTGGTGCCGTCGCCCAGCGCCAGGGCTTCCTTGTGTGTGCGGGGGACGTTCAGGTGCCCTTCGCGGGCCCGGTACTGGGCGGCGGCGGCGAGGTTCCGAGCCTCCTTCTCCGCGTGCGACACCTTCCCCGCCGGCTTCTCCTCGGCGGGCAGCGGCTCGATGCCAAGGACGTGCTCCAGCGCCCACTGCTGCGCCGGTGAGAGCTTGTCCCAGCCGACCTGCTGGGCGCGCCCCCACCCGGCCAGGTCCTCGCCCTGGATGATGATGCTGCCCGGCTCGGCGCCGGCGAGCGTCCCGCCGTCCCGGGTGTGCCGCCAGGCCAGGGCGAAGCACCGCTGCCACTCCACCGACCACGCCGGACACCACGCCGGGTCGATCGCATCCAGGGCGGCCTTGCGATCGGCGGGCAGCGCCCCGGTCCAGTCCAAACCGGTCTCGCCGGCCTCGGCCCGGCGCTCCAGGGCCTCAGTGCGCCGCTGCGCCGTACGCAGGTTCTTCATGATGGTCCCGACCGGCCGACCTCCCCAGACCGCTTCGTTGGGCGGGCAGGCGTGGCCGTGCTCGGCGGCGTACCCGGCGACCGCGGTGAGGTTGTCGGTGAAGGCCGTGTCGAACGCCGACCAGATCATCCCGAGCTCGTCCAGCTCCTTGACGCGCTCGGCGTCCAGGACGTCGGCGGCCTTGTAGCGGCGCTGGTCGGCCACCCACACCCCGAGGCGGTGCCCGGACGGCGCCTGGTAGGCGTAGGGCACCTTCACGTCCCCGAACGCCTCGCGGTAGGCGAGCAGCTCCTCCAGGCCGCGCCGGAACTCCGCCCGCTCGGGCTCCAGTACCCGGGTGCGGATGAACGCGGCGATCACCGCCGGGTCGCGCTGGGTGGAGAACTGGAGCAGCTGCGCCTGGCCGCCGGCGGAGCGGCGCTCCTCGGGCTCTCCGGCGTGCTTCGGCTCCCTCGGCGGGCGGGTCTCGGACTGCGGCATGGCTAGGCGCTCCACGGCGGCCGAGTCGTGGGCCCGCAGCGCCATCAGGAGCTTGGACAGGCCGTCGTAGGCCCGGGAGGTCAGCAGCTGGTCGCCGTTCTCCCCGGCGCCCAGCAGGACCGGCACCACGATCGTGGCGACCTTCCCGCTGCCGGGGTGCATGCGCAGGGCCCGCCCGACGGCCTGGACCAGGTCGACCATGGAGCCGCGCACGTCGGCGAAGAAGACGGCGTCGCAGTCGAAGGTGTCCACACCCTCCGACAGCACCTTCACCGAGGCGAGGATGTACCGCAGCAGCCGCCACCCGTCCTCCCTGACCAGCGAGGCGAACGTGCCGAGCACGGCCCGGCGTTCGGCCGGGGTGTGCTCGGCCTCCAGCCAGCTCGTGCCGACCAGCGCGGGGTCCGGGTGCAGCGCGGAGTCCTGCTCCCACAGCACCCGCGCCACCTCCGGCAGGCCGGCACTCAGCGCCCGCGCCTCGGCCACCATGTGATGGAAGGACAGCACTCGCGACAGGTCCCACTCCGCGCAGGCGGTCAGCAGGGCCGTCTGCAAGGCCGCCAGCCGGGCTCCCCGGTACTCCACCGACACATCACTCGCACCGCGCTGCTCCAGGCCCTGGAGGACCGGGTCTGACACGTCCACGCACAGGATTCGGTACGGGGCGATCACGCCATCGGAGATCGCGGTTCCGAGCGGGTAGTCGTGGGCAACCGGGCCGAACAGCGCCTCGTCGTCCATCGAGGCGATCAGCTCGGCCGACTCGATCCCGGCCGCCGCCGCCCGCTCCCGATCCGACTCCTTGACCGCCCACAACCTCGGGGTGGCCGTCATGAACAGCCGCCGGTCACAGGGCACCTTGGTGTTGTCCAGGATCGCCGCCCACGGCCGCCCAGCCGCACCAGAGACCCGGTGTGCCTCGTCCACGATCGCGAGCGAGAACGGCTCCAAGCCCTCCTGGTGCGCCTTCTCCAGGTGGCCCAGGCCCAGGCTGGCGTAGGTGGCGAACACCGTCACCCGCCCCGGCCCGGCCGTCCACTTCACCAGCTCCGCCGGATCGGTGGTGCACCGCAAGCCCGCCGGCTGCTCGTTGCCCACCAGCGAGCAGAGCCCGACCATCAGCCCGCCGTGCCCCTCGCGCTGCCAGACCCCGGCCGTCTGCTCCAGCAGCGGAAGCGAGGGCACGATCACCAGCGTCCGCTCCGAGTGGAGCCGCCCGGCGACGTGAACGGCCGTCAGAGACTTGCCCGAGCCCGTCGCGGCCCGGATCTGGCACCGCAGCCCCTCCGGCGGCACCAGACCCGACGCCGGAGGCGTCAGAAGTCGTACTGCCGCGTCGCACGCCTCTTCCTGGTGCGGACGCAATTTCTTCGCCACGATTGACCATTCCCATTTCTCGGAATTCACGCGACCCGATAGAAAAGCACTTCAAGTCCTTACGGGTTCAAGCCCGACATTTCACGGCCTCGCATCATGACGCCTCCCGCGCGGCAGAAACAGCCACCGCAGGCACGTGCACCAGGCCCTCGCCGTTGACCCGGACGTGCTCCGCCGGGGGGACCGCCACAACCCGCTCCACCTTGTTCCCGCTGCTCCGTCAGGCGGGCCTCACGCTCGGCGATCCCCGCCTGCGCACGTTCATCGCAGGCGACGTCGCAGGCCGGCCAGTTCAGGGTGCGGACGAGGTCGGCGATCCGTTGCCACTTGGCAGCTTGTTGGACGGCGTGCGGGCCCGACTCCTGGGTTCGGCCGGCCTGCCGTTCCCAGTCGAGCGCCTCGGACAGGGCCGCCCCGATCTGCTGCGGGGACTTCCCCCGCGCGCGCCGCTGGATCAGAGCCCGTGCAAATTCGATGACGCCCATTCCAGTCCCATCCGAGAGAATGGTTCGAGACACCGGAACCGCTCGACCATGAGGCTTCCAGAATCCTTCGGCACCCCGCCAACAATCCCAGAGTCTAGCGGGATTCTATCTTTGATGCAGTGGAACGACGAAGCCGGGCCGCACACCACCCCATCGAGTGACCCCACCCCATGACGACCCATCACCCAACCCCCCCAGGGCGCGAAGCGCCCCGACTCACCGCCCCAGTCAGCCCGGGCGAAGCCCGGCATCCACCCCCACCTCACCAAGGGCCGAAGGCCCCACCCTGACACTCACTCAACTCCGCAGCGAAGCGCGGAGTTGACCCACCACCACCCACACCCGTGCAGCGCCCGTCACCCCCGCCGATCGGGCGCAGCCCAATCCGGCCGGCGCAGCCGGCCCGCTGCCCGAGCGCAGCACGGGCCAGTCCCTGCCCACGCACAGCTCGGGCGTCACCAGGGGCCGCAGGCCCCCACACTTCACACCACCTCAGCTCCGAAGCGAAGCGCAGGAGCTGACTCACCACCAGGGGCGCGCAGCGCCCCGCCCCACCCATCGGGCCAAGCCCGATCCGCCGGCGAAGCCGGCTACCCGCACGAAGTGCGGGCCAGCCACGGGCGAAGCCCGAGGCCCCCGGCCGAAGGCCGGGGCAGTACCGGCGGCGAAGCCGCCGCGCAGCGCCGAAGGCGCAAGCAACCCGGGCCGAAGGCCCGTGGTTACCCGGCGCAGCCGGG
>NZ_JBGCCL010000017.1:0-146817 GCF_041262505.1 Streptacidiphilus sp. MAP5-3 | reverse complement strand
CCTCCACCGCTACAACTACCATCGCTGTCACACCGCACTCGGAGGCCAAACCCCCATCAGCCGAGTCAACAACGCTGCGGATCAATACAGCTAGCCGGCGCGGCACCAGCTAGCTACGCGCCCCCACCGCCGAGAGCTCGCGTTCGAGCGGCGTACGGAACCTGGGCGTGACCGTGGTCCCGGCCAGGAACGCGCCCATGCGGTCGGCCTCTGCGGCGACGGCCGCCTCCGCCTCCGCGCCGACGTCCTCCAGGAGCCGCCGGACGACGGTCCCGTCCGGCTGCTGAGCCCAACCGCCGACGACGCGACCGTCCCACCAGACGGTCGGGCCGATATTGCCCGTCCGGTCGAAGAGTTGCGCGGCATGGCCGGGATCGGTGTACCAGTCGCGTCCGCGCCACCCCATCGAGGTCGGGTCCAGCGCGGGCAGCAGCGCGGCGCGCGGCTCGGGAGCGGGGGTGGATGCGGCGTCGCCGGGCAGCACCAGGCCCGGGCCGGTCCCGTCGGGGCCGTCTGGCAGGGTGACCTGCTCCGCGCCCACCGCGGCGAGCGCCTTGCGGACCGCGCCGAGCGTCCAGCCGGTCCACCACTTCAGGTCGTCCTCGGTGCCCGGCCCGTACGCGGCCAACCAGCGGCGAACCAGTTCGGCGCGCGCCTCGTCGACGGGCAGCTGCGGCAGCGGCGTGCTCGGGACCCAGCGGTAGGCGCTCGACGTCCAGCTCCCGCGCGGCCGGTCGCGCCGGATCCGGTTCTCGGCGGCGAGCACCCGCAGCACCCGCGAGGCCACGGTCTGTACCGCCTCGTACGGCTTGCCCACCGCGACCGTCACCCGTTCCTGCAACGCGGGCACGGCCGCCCCCAGTTGCTGCCCGGTCGCGGCACCGAGCCGCTCCAGCGCCGCCAGCGTCGACCGCTCGGCCTCCGCCAGCCATGCCGCGTCCCAACCGCCGCCCTCGCGGAGGAACTCCAGCAGCTTCTTCCGCTCCTTGGCGGCGATGTCGCGGGCGGTCGAGGAGTCGACGACGGGCGCGACGTCCACCGGGACGACGAACAGCGTGCGCCGCATCGACAACAGCCGGACCAGCGTGACGTCGTCGTAGAGCGCCTGCTCGACCAGCGCGACGCCGGGCTCCCGCAGCCGTGCCGCGAGCGAGAGGAAGACCGTCGCTGCGTCCGTGGCGTGCAGCCCGACGACCGCGTCCGCGGCCTCCAACGGCGTGGCCCACCGGGCGAGTTGCCGCGCCTGGATCCGTCGTCGCCGTTCGGCCGTGTCGATCTCAGCAGTCGCCATGGGCAGCACCCTAGGGCTTGCCTCCGACAGCTGCCGTTGGACGCGGCTGTGCTAGCGTCGAAGAGACGGAGGATTCCTCCGTTCCGGACGAGCGCGTCGTACCCGGCAAGGACAAGACGACGCAGCAGGAGCGGTGCACCGCGCACCGCCCCCTACTGCGAGAGGTGTTCTGCCGTGGCCTGGCTGGTGCTCGTCGTCTCCGGCGTCCTCGAGACCGTCTGGGCGGTCGCGATGCAGGCGTCCAAGGGTTTCTCCCGCCCCCTCCCGACCGCCGTCTTCGGCGTGACGGTCGTGCTGAGCATGTGCGGACTCGCCCACGCGCTGCGCTCCGTCCCGCTCGGGACCGGCTATGCGGTGTGGGTGGCCATCGGCACGCTCGGGACCGCGACCTACGGGATGGTGGCGCTCGGCGATCCGGTGACCGTGGCCCGGATCGTCTTCCTGGCCATGATCATCGGCGGCGTGGTGGGCCTGAAGGCGGCCCACTGACCGGTGCTGCTCGCGCCCGGACCCACAAAATGGTTTGGCCCGAGGCCCCCTCATGTTTGATGATCCACGAGTGATGGACCAGACCGTTCAGCAGAGCCTCGTCCGCGCCGCCGCGCGCAACAACGCCGACTGGTGCCAGGCGATGTGCCGCGCCCACGGCCTGAGCGGCGAGTACCGGCTCGACGCCTGGACCAGCCGGGAGCGCACTCCGCGCTACTACCCGGACGCCGTCACCCTCGCCGAGCGCCTCGACGTCGACGAACTGCTCGCCCGCGTCGACCGCACGACGCCCGGTGTCTCGGTCAAGGACAGCTTCGCCGCCCTCGACCTGGCCGGGCACGGCTTCCGTCCGCTGCTCGACGCGCACTGGATCGCCCGCGAGCCGGAACTCCCGGCCGCGACCTCGCCGTGGCAGCGCCTGCGCACGCCGGGGGAGCTGGCGGCGTGGGAGATCGCCTGGTGCGGCGAGGTCGCCGACCTCTTCCTGCCCCCGCTGCTGGAGGACCCGTCGGTCCTGGTCATGGCCGCGCCGGACTTCTCGGCCGGGGCGCTGCTCAGCCTCGGCGCGGGCGTGGTCGGCGTCTCGAACCTCTTCGTCGCCGCCGACGTGGCCGGAGCCCCCGGCACCACCTCCACCGCCGCCGCCCGCGAAGCGGTCCTGTTCCGCGCCTGGCACGACTGCCTCGCCGCCGCCTCGGTCCACTGCCCGGGCCTCCCCGTCGTGGGCTACGAGTCCGGCGCGGATCTGGCCGTCGCCGAGCGCGTCGGCTTCACCCGCCTGGCGCCCCTCCGAATCTGGCAGGAAGGCAGCACGTTCACAGTTATTGATGGTTCGTCAGATTCTGACTAACCTCCGCTGGGAGCTCCACGCAGCGTGCCCGGTGGTGCGCTGCTTCCGCGTTGCTTCGCTCCGCGTCGCTCTGCGTTGCTCTGCCCTGCGCTACTGCACTGTTCTGCGAGGAGGATCGGCCATGCCCGAGGTATCCGTCAGTGCCACGATTCCCGCTCCGGCGGACAAGGTCTGGGCGGTGCTCACCGACTTCGAACGCTTCGGCGAGTGGAACACCATCCATGTCGCCTTCCCGAACGGCGGCCCCACGGAACTCGTGGTCGGTGCCGTCTACGGCGAGAAGATGACCCTGATGGGCATGCCCGCCGAGGTCAGCTGGACCATCACCGAGCTTGCCGCCGGCAGCTCCCTCACCATGGACGGCAAGGGCCCGATGGGCATCAGCCTGCACCAGCACTACGCGCTCGGCGCGGCGGCCGACGGGAACGGCACCAGCGTCACTGTCGACAGCGAGTTCAAGGGCGCGGCCGTCAACATGATGGCGGCCCGGATCAAGGACGCCACCACCAAGGCGCTCAACGAGTCGCTGGAGAAGCTGACCGGCCTCGTCGGCTGAGGCAGACCGGCGGCTGCGGGTCAGCGGCTGCAGACCGGCGGCTGCGAGTCTGCGGCGGCGAGTGGACGCGGTGGCACCTCCGGCCGCGGCCACTCGCCGCTTTCGTTCCGCGCCACGCCTCACGTCGTCCGGGCACTGTCGTACCCCGGTGCTTTGATGGGAACCGTCGATCCCACCGGACGCACGCCGGTCGCATCATCCTGGAGGCACGCATGGCGCAGCTGAGGGCCCACAACATCTCCGTCTCCGCGGACGGCTTCATGGCCGGTCCCGACCAGAGCCAGGACGCGCCCCTCGGCGTCGGCGGCCAGCGGCTGCACACGTGGGTCTTCGAGGCCGCGTACGGGCGGCGGATGATCGGTCAGAAGGGCGGCACCGAGGGCGTCGACAACGCCTTCCTGCTGCGCGGCGACGAGAACGTCGGCGCGACGGTGATCGGCCGCAACATGTTCGGGCCGGTGCGCGGGGCCTGGCCGGACGAGTCGTGGCGCGGCTGGTGGGGCGAGGAGCCGCCCTACCACCACCCCGTCTTCGTGCTGACGCACCATCCGCGCCCCCCGCTGGAGATGAAGGGCGGCACGGTCTTCCACTTCGTCACCGACGGTCTGGACGCCGCGCTGGACCGCGCCTTCGAGGCGGCCGACGGCGCTGACGTCCGCGTGGGCGGCGGCGCGTCGACGCTCCAGCAGTGCCTGCGCAGCGGGCGGTTGGACGTGCTGCACGTGGCGATGGTCCCGGTCCTGCTCGGGGGCGGCGAGCGGCTCTTCGACAACCTCGGCAGTGGTCCTGCGGACGGGTACGAGTGCGTCGAGTTCGTCAGCTCGCCCTCCGTCGCGCACCTGCTCTTCGAGCGCACGGGCACGAGTGGGTCAAGCGGAGCAAACTGACCAGTAACGTGGGCGCATGCGCACTGCACTCATCACCGGCGCGAGCGCCGGAATCGGCGCGGCCTTCGCGCGACGTCTCGCCAAGGACGGCCACGGCCTGGTCCTGGTCGCCCGCGACGAGTCTCGGCTGACCACGCTCGCGGAAGACCTCGCCAAGGCGCACGGTGTCCCCACCGAGGTGCTCCCGGCGGACCTGGCCACCGAGGCGGGCATCAGCGCCGTCGAGGCACGCCTGGCCGACGCCGACCGTCCGGTCGACCTGCTGGTCAACAACGCGGGCTTCGGCTTCAAGAAGGGCTTCCTCGACGTCCCGATCGAGGACGAGCTGACCATGCTCAAGGTCCACATCGAGGCCGTGCTCCGGCTGACCCGTGCCGCCGTCCCCGGGATGCGCGAGCGCGGCAGGGGCTACGTCGTCAACGTCGCCTCGGTCGCGGCCTTCGTCCCGCGCGGGACGTACGGGGCGAGCAAGTCGTGGGTGGTCCAGTTCACCGCGGGCGCGGACCGCGACCTCGCCGGGACGGGCGTCCGCCTCCAGGCGCTCTGCCCGGGGTTCACCCACACCGAGTTCCACCAGCGTGCGGAGATGGACATGTCCCGCGTGGGCCGGTGGCTCTGGCTCGACGCGGACTACGTGGTGGACCAGTCCCTGCGTGACCTGGTCCGCGGCAAGTCCGTCTGCATTCCCTCCCGCCGCTACCAGGCCGCGGTCGCCCTCTCCCGCAAGGCTCCGCTGGGCGCCCTCGGCGGCCTCTCCAACCGCATGGGCCGCCGCCGCACCGAACGCTGACGCGCACGCCCGTCCCAGCGCGGACGACAGCGCGATCGACAGTGTGAACGGCAGCCCGAACGACAGTGTGAACTTCAGTCTCGAACGCAGAAGCGGCAGGCGCCTTCACCGGGTGGACTCACCGGGCGAAGGTGCCTGCCGCAACGTTTCTGCTGAGGTGTACGGCGGTGGGAGCCGGAGAGGCTCAGACCGCGTCGTCCTCGCGGACCGCGCGGCGCGCGTCCGGGTCGAGGACGCCCCAGCTGATCAGCTGGTCGACCAGCAGCGAGGCCGGCTGGTCGTAGATGACGGCAAGCGTGCGCAGGTCGTCCTGGCGGATCGAGAGGACCTTGCCGTTGTAGTCACCGCGCTGGCTCTGGATGGTGGCCGCGTAGCGCTGCAGCGGGCCCGCCTTCTCGGAGGGGACCTGGGCGAGGCGCTCCAGGTCGAGGACCAGGCGCGGCGGCGGCTCGGCCGCGCCGCCCGGAGTGCTGCCGGGCAGCAGCTCCTGGACCGGGACGCCGTAGAACTCGGCCAGCTCGGCCAGGCGCTGGACCGTCACCGCACGGTCACCGCGCTCGTAGGAGCCGACTACCACGGCCTTCCAGCGGCCCTGGGACTTCTCCTCTACGCCGTGCAGGGAGAGCCCCTGCTGGGTGCGGATCGCGCGCAGCTTGCCACCAAGCTGTTTCGCGTAGTCGCTGGACAATGTGTCTCCCCGGACTCAGGTGCAAAGACGAGTGCTGTGAAGCGTTGAAGCTGTGAACACGTGCTTCGTCTGGTCTCCACGGCCCGGACGGCGCGAACCCGGCACATCCTCAAGATCTTCGGGCGCTTCGTCGCCTGGCCGTAACTGAGTGTGAGGTTACGCAGAGTGATAAGCGTTCGTCAAGCCGAACGGGGCACCCGTGCGAACCCCCGTTCGGCTTAGCGGGAGGTGCAGGTGGGAGGGGGTGCGTGGGAGCGCTCGGTGATCGCCCTGGTAGGGTGGACGACGGTTCCCCACGTGCGTGTCTGCTCCGGCCGACGCCACGGGAGCCACACCCGTAGACATCCTTTAAGGCCCGTCCCGTGAGGCGGGGAAGGAGGTCGGCTTCGGCATGACCACAGCTGCCCAGCGACAGGTACTGGACCAGGGCGACATCGCCCGGTCCCTGACCCGGATCGCGCACGAGATCGTCGAACGCGCCAAGGGCGCCGACGACGTCGTCCTGCTCGGCATCCCCACCCGCGGCGCCCATCTGGCCCGCCGCCTGCACCGCAAGCTCGCCGAGATCACCGGCACCGAGCTCCCGGTCGGCACGCTCGACATCACCATGTACCGGGACGACCTGCGGCTCAAGCCCGCCCGCGCCCTGGAGCACACCGAGATCCCCGCCGACGGCATCGACAGCAAGCTCGTCGTCCTCGTCGACGACGTGCTCTTCTCCGGTCGCACCATCCGCGCCGCGCTCGACGCGCTGGCCGACCACGGCCGCCCCCGCGCGGTCCAGCTCGCCGTCCTGGTCGACCGGGGCCACCGCGAGCTCCCGATCCGCGCCGACTACGTGGGCAAGAACCTGCCCACCTCGCTGCGCGAGTCCGTGAAAGTGAAGCTGGAAGAGACCGACGGGATCGACGCCGTCCTGCTCGGCGAGCTGGAGGGCACTGCCAAGTGAAGCGTCACCTCATCTCCACCGCGGACCTGACCCGCGAGGACGCGCTGCTGATCCTGGACACGGCCGAGCAGATGGCCCAGGTCTCCGCGCGCTCCGTCAAGAAGCTGCCGACCCTGCGCGGCCGGACGGTGGTGAACCTCTTCTTCGAGGACTCCACCCGTACCCGCACGTCCTTCGAGGTCGCCGAGAAGCGCCTCTCCGCGGACGTCATCAACTTCTCCGCCAAGGGCTCCTCGGTCTCCAAGGGCGAGAGCCTCAAGGACACCGCACTCACCCTGCAGGCGATGGGCGCCGACGCGGTGGTCATCCGCCACGGGGCCTCCGGCGCACCCAAGCTGCTGGCCGAGTCCGACTGGCTGCACGGCAGCGTGGTCAACGCCGGTGACGGCACCCACGAGCACCCCACCCAGGCGCTGCTCGACGCGTTCACGATGCGCCGCCACCTCAACCCGGGCGTCGGCCAGGACCTGGCCGGCCGCCGTGTGACGATCGTCGGCGACGTCCTGCACAGCCGCGTCGCCCGCTCCAACGTGCGCCTGCTGCACACCCTCGGCGCCGAGGTCACCCTCGTCGCGCCGCCGACGCTGATGCCCTTCGGCGTCGAGACCTGGCCCTGCCAGGTCACTTACGACCTGGACGCGGCGCTGTCCAAGGCCGACGCGGTGATGATGCTGCGCGTCCAGCGCGAGCGCATGAACGCCGCCTTCTTCCCGACCCAGCGCGAGTACACCCGCCGCTACGGCCTGGACGCCCGCCGCCTGGCGCTGATGCCCGAGCACGCGCTCGTCATGCACCCCGGCCCGATGGTGCGCGGGATGGAGATCGAGTCGACCATCGCCGACTCCGACCGCGCGGTCATCGTGGAGCAGGTCGCCAACGGCGTCAGCGTCCGCATGGCCGTCCTCTACCTGCTGCTCGGCGGCTCCGAGCCCGCCATCACGACTTCTTCCACCGCGACTGCTGCGAACACGTCCGAGGAGACCGGCAAGTGAGCACCACGAACTACCTGATCCAGGGCGCCCGCATCCTCGGCGGCGACCCGCAGGACATCCGCGTCACGGACGGCGTCATCGCCGAGATCGGCGCCGACCTCGAACTCCGGGACGGCGAGCGGGGGATCGCGGCCGACGGCCTGATCGCCCTGCCCGGCCTGGTCGACCTGCACACGCACCTGCGCGAGCCGGGCCGTGAGGACGCCGAGACCGTCCTCACCGGCACCCAGGCCGCCGCCAAGGGCGGCTACACCGCCGTCCACGCGATGGCCAACACCTTCCCGGTCGCCGACACCGCCGGTGTCGTCGAGCAGGTCTGGCGGCTGGGCCGCGAGTCCGGCTACTGCGACGTGCAGCCGATCGGCGCCGTCACCGTGGGCCTTGAGGGCAAGCAGCTCGCCGAGCTCGGCGCGATGGCCGACTCCGCCGCGCAGGTCCGCGTCTTCTCCGACGACGGCAAGTGCGTGGACGACGCGGTGATCATGCGTCGCGCGCTGGAGTATGTGAAGGCCTTCGGCGGCGTCGTCGCCCAGCACGCGCAGGAGCCGCAGCTGACCCAGGGCGCGCAGATGAACGAGGGCATCGTCTCCGGCGAGCTGGGCCTGGCCGGTTGGCCGGCCGTCGCCGAGGAGTCGATCATCGCCCGCGACGTGCTCCTCGCCGCGCACGTCGGCTCGCGCCTGCACGTCTGCCACCTCTCCACGGCCGGCTCGGTCGAGATCATCCGCTGGGCCAAGTCGAAGGGCTGGGACGTCACCGCCGAGGTGACGCCGCATCACCTGCTGCTCACGGACGAGCTGGTCCGCTCCTACGACGCGGTCTACAAGGTCAACCCGCCGCTGCGCACCGAGGCCGACGTGATGGCCCTGCGCGAGGCGCTGGCCGACGGCACGATCGACATCGTCGCCACCGACCACGCGCCGCACCCCGCCGAGGACAAGGCGTGTGAGTGGGCCGCCGCGGCGATGGGCATGGTCGGCCTGGAGACCGCGCTCTCCGTGGTCCAGTCCGCGATGGTCGACACCGGTCTGATGGGCTGGGCCGAGGTCGCCGAGCGGATGTCCGCCAAGCCCGCCGCGATCAGCGGCATCCCGGGCCACGGGCGCCCCGTCTCGGTGGGCGAGCCGGCCAACCTGGTGCTCTTCGACGCGGACTACCGTGGCGAGGTGAACCCGGACGCCTTTGCCACCCGCAGCCGCAACACCCCCTACCGCGGCATGGACCTGCCCGGACGCGTCGTCGCCACCTTCCTGCGCGGCGACGCCACGGTGCTCGACGGTGAGCTCGTATGAGCGCCGCCGACAGCGTCAAGCTGCTTGCCTCGTCTCTGCAGACAGCGGAGACCCCGCACTCCGCGCCGGTCACCCATGTGGGTGACCTGGTCGGCTGGGTCATCGGCATCCTGCTGGTCATCGCCCTCGTCTACTGGCTGATGCGCCAGGGCTGGCAGTGGCGCAAGACCGTGCAGTCCGGACTCCCGGAGCTCACCGGCATCCCGGCCCGGACGACCGAGACCATCCTGGAGACCGAGGGCCGGTACGTCGGCACCACCACCGCCGGCAACTGGCTGGACCGGGTCGTCGCCCACCACCTGGGCGACCGCAGCCTGGTCGAGCTCACGCTGAGCGCCGAGGGCCTGACGGTGGTCCGCCCGGCCTCGCAGGACTTCTTCGTCCCGGTCGACGACCTGCGTGGCTCGCGCCTGGACAAGGGTCTGGCGGGCAAGGTTTTCCCCGAGGGCGGCCTGCTGGTCGTCACCTGGCGGCTGGGCGACAAGGAGCTCGACTCCGGCTTCCGTGCCGACCAGTCCGCGGACCACGAGAACTGGGTCACCGCGATCGAGGTGCTGATCAAGGCCCACGAGAAGGTCACCCACGAGAACGACTCGAACCAGATCGACAAGAACGTGCTGAACGACAAGAACGTGGAAGGCGCATCATGACCGCACCGGCATCCACCCCCACGGCGCGACGCGCACCCCGCGTCCCCGCCGCATACGTCCTCGAGGACGGCCGGATCTTCCGCGGACAGGCGTACGGCGCCATCGGCGAGACCTTCGGCGAGGCCGTCTTCAACACCGGTATGACGGGCTATCAGGAGACCCTGACCGACCCCTCCTACCACCGCCAGATCGTGGCGATGACCGCTCCGCAGATCGGCAACACCGGCGTCAACGACGAGGATTCCGAGTCCTCGCGGATCTGGGTCGCCGGCTACGTCGTGCGCGACCCCAGCCGGGTCTCCTCCAACTGGCGGGCCAAGCGCTCGCTGGACGAGGAGCTCAAGGCCCAGGGCATCGTCGGCATCAGCGGCATCGACACCCGCGCACTGACCCGCCATCTGCGCGAGGTCGGCGCGATGCGCGCCGGGATCTTCTCCGGCGAGGCGCTGGCCGACGACGCGACCATGTTGGACCGCGTCCGCCAGGCCCCGCAGATGGAGGGCGCGGACCTGTGCGGCGAGGTCGCCACGGACGCGGTCTACGTCGTCCCGGCCATAGGTGAGAAGAAGTTCACCGTCGCGGCCCTGGACCTGGGCATCAAGGGGATGACCCCGCACCGGATGGCCGAGCGTGGCATCGAGGTGCATGTGCTGCCCGCCAACGCCACCGCCGAGGACGTCTACGCCGTGAATCCGGATGGCGTCTTCTTCTCCAACGGCCCGGGTGACCCGGCCACCGCCGACGGCCAGGTAGCCGTGCTGCGCGAGGTGTTGGGCCGGAAGACGCCGTTCTTCGGCATCTGCTTCGGCAACCAGCTGCTCGGCCGCGCGCTCGGCTTCGGCACCTACAAGCTCAAGTACGGCCACCGCGGCATCAACCAGCCGGTCCAGGACCGCACCACCGGCAAGGTCGAGGTCACCGCGCACAACCACGGCTTCGCCGTGGACGCGCCGCTCGACAAGGTCTCCGAGACGCCCTTCGGCCGCGTCCAGGTCTCGCACGTCTGCCTGAACGACGACGTGGTCGAGGGTCTGCAGTGCCTCGACCAGCCCGCGTTCAGCGTCCAGTACCACCCGGAGGCGGCGGCCGGTCCGCACGACGCCGCCTACCTGTTCGACCGCTTCTTTTCCCTGATGGAGGGCCAGCGTGCCTAAGCGCACCGACATCCAGTCCGTTCTGGTCATCGGTTCCGGCCCGATCGTCATCGGCCAGGCGGCCGAGTTCGACTACTCCGGCACCCAGGCCTGCCGCGTCCTCAAGGCCGAGGGCCTGCGGGTGATCCTGGTCAACTCGAACCCGGCCACGATCATGACCGACCCGGAGATCGCCGACGCCACCTACGTCGAGCCGATCACCCCGGAGATGGTCGAGAAGATCATCGCCAAGGAGCGACCCGACGCGCTGCTGCCGACTCTGGGCGGCCAGACCGCGCTCAACGCCGCGATCTCGCTGCACCAGGCGGGCACGCTGGAGAAGTACGGCGTGGAGCTCATCGGCGCCAACGTCGAGGCGATCAACAAGGGCGAGGACCGCGAGCTGTTCAAGCAGGTCGTCGAGGCCGTCAAGGCCAAGATCGGCCACGGCGAGTCCGCCCGCTCGGTCATCTGCCACTCGATGGAGGACGTCCTGGCGGGCGTCGAGACGCTCGGCGGCTACCCGGTCGTCGTCCGCCCCTCCTTCACCATGGGCGGCGCCGGTTCCGGCTTCGCCCACGACGAGGAGGACCTGCGCCGCATCGCCGGCCAGGGCCTGACGCTCTCGCCGACCACCGAGGTGCTCCTGGAGGAGTCCATCCTCGGCTGGAAGGAGTACGAGCTGGAGCTGATGCGCGACAAGCACGACAACGTCGTGGTCGTCTGCTCCATCGAGAACTTCGACCCGATGGGCGTGCACACCGGTGACTCGATCACCGTCGCCCCGTCGATGACGCTGACCGACCGTGAGTACCAGATCCTGCGCGACATCGGTATCGCCGTCATCCGCGAGGTCGGCGTCGACACCGGCGGCTGCAACATCCAGTTCGCGGTCAACCCCGAGGACGGCCGGGTCATCGTCATCGAGATGAACCCGCGCGTCTCGCGCTCCTCGGCGCTGGCGTCCAAGGCGACCGGCTTCCCGATCGCCAAGATCGCGGCCAAGCTCGCCGTCGGCTACACCCTCGACGAGATCCCCAACGACATCACCGAGCAGACCCCGGCCTCCTTCGAGCCGACGCTCGACTACGTGGTCGTCAAGGTCCCGCGCTTCGCCTTCGAGAAGTTCCCGTCCGCCGACGCCACGCTGACCACGACCATGAAGTCGGTCGGCGAGGCCATGGCGCTGGGCCGCAACTTCCCCGAGGCGCTCAACAAGGCGCTGCGCTCGCTGGAGAAGAAGGGCTCGCAGTTCGACTTCGCCCGCGACGTCAGCGAGCTCGGCGAGAAGGCGGAGCTGCTGGCCAAGGCCGCGATCCCGACCGACGGCCGGATCAACACCGTCATGGACGCGATCCGCGCCGGGGCCACCCCGGAGGAGGTCTTCGAGTACACGAAGATCGACCCGTGGTTCGTCGACCAGCTCTTCCTGATCCACGAGATCGCCGAGGAGCTGGCCGAGGCCGCCGAGCTCGACCCGGAGCTGCTGCGTCACGCCAAGCGGCACGGCTTCTCCGACCACCAGATCGGTGAGATCCGCGGCCTGAACGCGGACGTGGTCCGCGAGGTCCGGCACGCGCTGGGCATCCGCCCGGTCTTCAAGACCGTCGACACCTGCGCCGCCGAGTTCGCCGCCAAGACCCCGTACTTCTACTCGTCCTACGACGAGGAGAGCGAGGTCGCGAGCCGCACCAAGCCCGCGGTGATCATCCTGGGCTCCGGCCCGAACCGCATCGGCCAGGGCATCGAGTTCGACTACTCCTGCGTTCACGCCTCCTTCGCGCTCAGCGACGCGGGCTACGAGACCGTGATGGTCAACTGCAACCCGGAGACCGTCTCGACGGACTACGACACCTCCGACCGCCTGTACTTCGAGCCGCTGACGCTCGAGGACGTGCTGGAGATCGTCCACGCCGAGCAGCAGGCCGGTCCGGTCGCGGGCGTGCTGGTGCAGCTGGGCGGGCAGACCCCGCTCGGCCTCGCCCAGGCGCTCAAGGACAACGGCGTTCCGGTCGTGGGCACTTCGCCCGAGGCGATCCACCTCGCCGAGGAGCGCGGCGCCTTCGGCCGGGTGCTGGCCGAGGCCGGCCTGCCCGCGCCCAAGCACGGCACGGCCTTCTCCTTCGACGAGGCCAAGGCCATCGCCGACGAGATCGGCTACCCGGTGCTGGCCCGCCCGTCCTACGTGCTGGGCGGCCGTGGCATGGAGATCGTCTACGACGAGGCCTCGCTCGCGGACTACCTCAAGCGCCACGCCGGTCTGATCTCCGAGCACCCGGTGCTGATCGACCGCTTCCTCGACGACGCGATCGAGATCGACGTCGACGCCCTCTACGACGGCGAGGAGCTCTACCTCGGCGGCGTGATGGAGCACATCGAGGAGGCCGGGATCCACTCCGGCGACAGCGCCTGCGCGCTGCCGCCGATCACGCTGGGCGGGCACGACATCAAGCGCCTGCGCGCCGCGACCGAGGGCATCGCCCGCGGCGTGGGCGTCCGCGGCCTGATCAACATCCAGTTCGCCATGGCCGGGGACATCCTCTACGTCCTGGAGGCCAACCCGCGCGCCTCGCGCACCGTCCCGTTCACCTCCAAGGCGACGGCGGTGCCGCTGGCCAAGGCGGCGGCGCGGATCTCGCTCGGCACCTCCATCGCCGACCTGCGCGCCGAGGGCCTGCTGCCGAAGGAGGGCGACGGCGGCACGCTGCCGCTGGACGCCCCGGTCGCGGTCAAGGAGGCCGTGATGCCGTGGAGCCGCTTCCGCGACATCCACGGTCGCGGCGTCGACACGGTGCTGGGCCCGGAGATGCGCTCGACCGGTGAGGTCATGGGCATCGACTCCGTCTTCGGCACCGCGTACGCGAAGTCGCAGGCGGGTGCGTACGGGGCGCTGCCGCTGCGCGGCCGGGTCTTCGTCTCGGTCGCCAACCGCGACAAGCGCAACCTGGTCTTCCCGGCGCGGGCGCTGGTCGGCCTCGGCTTCGAGATCCTGGCCACCAGCGGCACGGCGGAGGTGCTGCGCCGCAACGGCATCGACGCCACGGTCGTCCGCAAGCACAGCGAGGGCGAGGGCCCTGCGGGCGAGAAGACGATCGTCCAGATGATCCACGACGGGGAGATCGACCTGATCATCAACACCCCGTTCGGGACGGGCTCGCGCCTCGACGGCTACGAGATCCGGACGGCCGCGGTGTCGCGGTCCGTTCCGTGCCTCACCACCGTCCAGGCGATGGGCGCGGCGGTCCAGGGGATTGACGCGCTGCGGAGCGGGGATGTGGGCGTGCGGTCGCTGCAGGAGCACGCCGCTCAGCTGAACGCTTCGCGGTAGTGCAACTTCTGCGCGGGGGACTGTGCGGCTCGGCCGGTGGCTGGGCGCGCAGTTCCCCGCGCCCCTGGGTAGTTGCCACCCGATCCTTCTGCAAAAGGCCAAGGTCTCGTGTACAAGCTCTTCTTCAACCTCGTCTTCAAGCGGCTGGACCCGGAGAAGGCCCATCACCTGGCCTTTTTCTGGATCCGGCTGGCCTCGTCGATCCCGGGACTCCGGAACCTCGTTGCGGCCGTGCTCGCGCAGCGCGACCCGAAGCTGCGGACCAAGGCACTCGGGTTGGACCTGCCCGGTCCGTTCGGGCTGGCCGCCGGGTTCGACAAGAACGCCGTCGGGATCGACGGGCTGACCATGCTCGGGTTCGACTACGTCGAGATCGGCACCGTCACCGCGCAGGCCCAGCCCGGGAACCCGACCCCGCGCCTCTTCCGCCTCATCGAGGACCGGGCGCTGATCAACCGGATGGGCTTCAACAACGAGGGCTCCGCTGCCGTTGCGGCGCGCCTCGCCGCCCGGCCGAAGAGCGCGACGGCCGTCGTCGGCGTCAACATCGGCAAGACCAAGGTCGTGCCGGAGGCCGAGGCCGTCGGCGACTACGTGACCAGCACCGAGCGGCTCGCGCGTCACGCCGACTACTTCGTCGTCAACGTCAGCTCCCCGAACACCCCCGGCCTGCGCAACCTGCAGGCCGTGGACCACCTGCGGCCCCTGCTGACGGCTGTCCGGGAGACGCTCGACGCGACCGCCACCGCCCACGTCCCGCTGCTGGTCAAGATCGCGCCGGACCTGGCGGACGCCGATGTCGATGCCGTCGCCGACCTCGCGCTCGAACTGAACCTCGACGGGATCATCGCCACCAACACCACCATCGGCCGGGGCGGTCTGCGGACCGACGCCGCCAAGGTCGACTCCATCGGCGCCGGTGGACTCTCCGGCGCGCCGCTCAAGGCGCGGTCGCTGGAGGTGCTGGAGCGGCTGTACGCACGTACCGAGGGCCGGATCACGCTGGTCGCCGTCGGCGGCATCGAGACCGCCGAGGACGCGTGGCAGCGGATCCTGGCCGGGGCGAGCCTGGTGCAGGGCTACTCGGCCTTCATCTACGAGGGCCCGTTCTGGTGCCGTCGGATCCACAAGGGACTCTCGGCCCGGCTTGCGGCCAGCCCCTATGCGACGCTGGGTGACGCGGTCGGCGCTGCTGTCCGCAGCTGACGTCCGTCCACAAGAGGAGCGAGCAGGCGCGATGGCACACCCGTTGCAACGACAGGCCGAGATCGTCGAACTGTCGCCGGTCGGTGCGTACCACCGGCTGGTGCTGCGGGCCGAGGGCATCGCGGAGCGCGTGCTGCCCGGCCACGTCGTCGCCGTCGCGGTCGGCGGGCCGGACTCGTCGACGCTGATGCGGCGCGCCTTCTTCGTCCACCGGGCCGATCCGGACGAGCAGACCCTGGAGATCGTCTTCTCCGAGCAGGGACGCGGCACGCGTGAGCTCGCCGACGTCCGCGTCGGCGGGACGCTCGACATCGTCGCGCCGCTCGGCAACGCCTTCCCCGTCCCCAACGGGCCGGTGTCGGCGCTGTTGGTGGCCGGTGGTCACGGCAGCGTGCCGCTGTTCGGGCTGGCGGACCTGATCCGGGATCAGGGCGGCTCGGTCGGCTTCATCCTGGGCGCACCCGACGCGGGTCGGCTCTTCGGCGTCGACCGGGCCAAGGAGCTGACCCCGGACGTGCTGGTCACCACCGAGGACGGCTCCTACGGGATACGCGGTCACGTGACGCTGCCGCTGGCCGAGGCGATGAAGGCGATCGGCGCCGGTGTCGTCTACGCCTCCGGGCCGCTGCCCGTGCTCCGGGCCGTCTCGGAGACGGCCACGTCGCTGGACGTGCGCTGCTTCACCGCGGTCGAGGAGACCATGGCCTGCGGCGTCGGCATCTGCGGCGTGGGTACCTGTATGGCCTGCGTGCTGCCGGTGGTTGGCGACGACGGGGTGAGCCGCTTCGCGCGGTCCTGCGTCGAGGGGCCCTGCTTCGACGGGTCGCGGGTCCGCTGGGACGACATCGGGACCGTCCCGCCGGACGTCGAGGGCGCCGCGGCGATGGACCTCAGCGCGACGGGAGCCTACTGAGATGACCGACGCGACCACCTTTGTGGCACCGCTGGACGCCGGTTCGGTAGACATGACCGCGCCGTTCGGAGGCGGTGGCACGCTGCCCAATCCGGTGACCACCGCCTCCGGCTGTGCGGGCTACGGCCGGGAGCTCGCCAAGTTCCAGCCGCTCGCCGAGCTCGGCTCGATCACCACCAGGACGATCACGCCGCAGCCGCGCTCCGGCCGGGCCACCCCACGAATGGCCGAGACGCCCAGCGGCCTGCTCAACGGGATCGGGCTCCCGGGCGTGGGCATCGGGCACTTCGTCGAGAACGAGCTGTCCTGGCTGGCCGAGCGCGGCGCGCGGGTGGTCGTCTCGATCGCGGGGGAGCGGGTCGACGAGTTCGCCGAGTGCGCCCAGCAGTTGAGCAACAGCCCGGCCGTGGTCGGCTTGGAGGTCAACCTGGCCTGCCCAGACGCCGACAACCAGGGCCTGGCCTTCGCCGGAAACCCCGCCACCGCCCACGACGTGATCCAGGCCGTGCGCGAGGTCGCCGACCCGGCGTTGCCTGTCTACGCCAAGCTGTCGCCGGACGTCGCCTCGATCACCGACATCGCCAAGGCCTGCGTCCGGGCCGGGGCGGACGGACTGTCGATGATCAACACCCCGCTCGGCATGGTGATCGACACCGACACCCTGCGGCCGCGGCTGTCCACGACCACCGGGGGCCTTTCCGGCCCGGCGATCCGGCCCGTCGCGGTCCGCTGCGTCTACGAGGTCCACGCGGCGATGCGGGCCGGGGAGATCACCACCGTGCCGATCACGGGCATGGGCGGGATCCGCACCGGCCTGGACGCGCTGGAGTTCGTGCTGGCCGGGGCCTCGGGAGTGGCCGTCGGCACGGCCGTCTTCCACGACCCCGGCGCGCCGCTGCGCGTCCTCGCCGAACTGCGCGAGGCGCTCGCTGCCCGCGGCTTCGCCAAGCTGACCGACGCCGTCGGCCACGCGCACCCGTAGCACCCGTCCGTCCACCCACCCGCACCACCACACCACCCAGGGAGACCACGTGACCGCCCCCTTCGGCGCCCGGCTGCGCCAGGCCATGGACGACCGCGGACAGCTCTGCGTCGGCATCGACCCGCACGCCTCGCTGCTCAGCGCCTGGGGCCTGGGCGACGACATCGCCGGTCTGGAACGCTTCTCCCGCACCGTCGTCGAGGCGCTGGCCGACCGGGTCGCGGTGCTGAAGCCGCAGGCGGCCTTCTTCGAGCGGTTCGGCAGCAAGGGCGTCGCGGTGCTGGAGCAGTGCGTCGCCGACGCGCGTGCCGCCGGTGCGCTGGTCGTGATGGACGCCAAGCGTGGCGACATCGGCTCGACCATGGCCGCCTACGCCGAGGCGTTCCTGGCCGAGTCCAGCCCACTGTTCTCCGACGCGCTCACGGTCTCGCCCTACCTGGGCTTCGGGTCCCTGCGGCCCGCCGTGGAGCTGGCCCGCAAGAGCGGCTGCGGCCTCTTCGCGCTGGCGTTGACCTCCAATCCGGAGGGTGCGTCCGTGCAGCGTGCTGTCGGAGCCGAGGGGCGGACCGTCGCGCAGTCGATCCTGGCCCAGCTCGCGGCCGAGAACGCGGGAGCGCAGCCGCTCGGCTCCTTCGGCGCGGTGGTCGGCGCGACGCTGACCGACGTCGACGAGGCCGACCTGGCCATCAACGGCCCCCTGCTGGCCCCCGGCGTGGGTGCGCAGGGCGCCACCATGGCGGACATCCCGCGCGTCTTCGGCCGGTCGGCGCGCAACGTGGTGCCGAGCGTCTCGCGGGACGTGCTCAAGCACGGCCCGTCGGTCCAGGGCCTGCGCGACGCGGCCCAGCGGTTCGTGGACGAGGTCCGTACGGCCGTCGCCTGAAAGGCTTCTGTCGGAGCGTCGGATCGCTGTGTCCAATCACTCGGGGACCGGACGTTTGTCGGGTGAGCACCGCTGGAAAACAAGTATTCGGCAGTGGAACAGGCGGAAACGGCGGTAGATCGGCGACGGAGCGTATGTGCGCGACCACCCAATGGTGGCGAATCGCGTCGCGACAGCCGCAGGGCTCGTGAAGATGTCGTGAATGAGCGGTGAGGGCGCTGAACTGCGCGTTCGCCGCTCGTTCCGTTTTGTGGCGAAATTTCCGCCCGGTTTGGCGCAGAAGCGGTCCTGAGCAGGACTTTTCTGCTCTTTTCCCTGACGGAGGGCCGCAACAGGGGTAGTGTCCGGCCATAGGTCGTCGAGGAGTACTCGGAGCAAGCGCGGGTCTCGTTGCTCTCGCAGGTCAGAGCCGCTAGGTTCCTCGTCGGTCCTGCACAAGTCCTGTTCCATTCATTCGAAGTACTGAGGTGAACGGCGTGGCACTTCCGCCCCTTACCCCTGAGCAGCGCACGGCTGCGCTCGCCAAGGCAGCTGAGGCTCGCCGGGAGCGCGCCGAGATCAAGAACCGGCTCAAGCACAGCGGCGCCTCCCTGCACGAGGTCATCAAGGCGGGCCAGGAGAACGACGTCATCGGCAAGATGAAGGTCTCCGCCCTGCTCGAGTCGCTCCCCGGAGTCGGCAAGGTCCGGGCCAAGCAGATCATGGAGCGTCTCGGCATCTCCGAGTCGCGTCGCGTCCGCGGTCTGGGCACGAACCAGATCGCGTCGCTGGAGCGTGAGTTCGGCGGCGCCAACGCCTGAGGGCGCTTCCGTCTCACGCCCGTGCGCCGGTCCGTCGGGTCCGAGTGGTTCGAGAACCTCCTCGATTCCTGGATAATCGGTGCATGAGTGAACGTCCGCGGCTGACCGTGCTCTCCGGCCCCTCAGGGGTCGGCAAGAGCACGGTCGTCGCTCATATGCGCAAGGCACACCCGGAGGTCTGGCTCTCCGTCTCGGCCACCACCCGCAAGCCGCGGCCGGGAGAGAGGGACGGCGTCCAGTACCACTTCGTGGACGACGACCAGTTCGACAAGCTGGTCGCCAACGGCGAGCTGCTGGAATGGGCCGTCTTCGCGGGCAACCGCTACGGTACGCCGCGCCAGGAGGTCCTTCGTCGCCTGGGGTCGGGTGAGCCCGTGCTGCTCGAGATCGACCTGCAGGGCGCCCGCCAGGTGCGGGAGTCCATGCCGGAGGCGCAGCTGGTCTTCCTTGCGCCGCCGTCCTGGGACGAGTTGGTCCGCCGGCTGACCGGCCGCGGTACGGAGGCGCCCGAGGTGGTCGAGCAGCGTCTTGCCGCGGCCCGGGTGGAGCTCGCCGCCGGGAGCGAGTTCGACACGACCCTTGTCAACACCTCCGTCGAGGATGTAGCGGCCGAGCTGCTAGCCTTGATGCGCGTAGTCTGATTTTTTGAGACTCTCCTTTTCTTTTCGCTCGGAAGGTTCCCGCGTGTCCTCTTCGATGACAGCGCCCGAAGGCATCATCAACCCGCCGATCGATGAGCTGCTCGAGGCCACCGACTCCAAGTACAGCCTGGTGATCTACGCGGCCAAGCGCGCCCGTCAGATCAACGCCTACTACTCGCAGCTCGGCGAGGGCCTGCTGGAGTACGTCGGCCCGCTCGTCGACACCCACGTGCACGAGAAGCCGCTGTCGATCGCGCTGCGCGAGATCAACGCCGGTATGCTCACCGCCGAGGCCGTCGAGGCGCCGCAGTAGTCGGAGCCTGGCCCATGGGCTTGGAACGCCGCGGAACGTCGGATCAACCCGATGTTCCGCGGCGTTTTTCTGTGCTGTGATGGCGGTTCTGGAAGTCGTTGATCGGAGTGGGTTCGGGGTGTCCGGTAAGAACGTGGTCCTCGGGGTCAGCGGCGGGATCGCCGCCTACAAGGCGTGCGAGCTGCTGCGGCGCTTCACCGAGTCGGGGCACTCGGTGCGGGTGGTGCCGACCGCCTCGGCGCTGCACTTCGTCGGGGAGGCGACCTGGTCCGCCCTCTCCGGTCAGCCCGCCTCCACCGAGGTGTGGGAGAGCGTCCACGAGGTCCCGCACGTGCGGATCGGCCAGCACGCCGACCTGCTCGTGGTCGCCCCCGCCACCGCCGACATGCTGGCCAAGGCCGCTCACGGCATCGCCGACGACCTGCTGACCAACACCCTGCTCACGGCCCGCTGTCCGGTGGTCTTCGCGCCCGCGATGCACACCGAGATGTGGGAGCACCCCGCCACCCAGGAGAACGTGGCCACGCTGCGCCGACGCGGCGCCGTGGTGATCGAGCCCGCTGTCGGCCGTCTCACCGGCGTCGACACCGGCAAGGGCCGCTTCCCGGACCCGGAGGCGATCTTCGAGCTCTGTCAGCGGGTGCTGGCCCGTGGTGCGGACGCGGTGCGGCCCGACCTGGCGGACCGTCATGTCGTGGTCTCCGCCGGGGGGACCCGTGAGCCGCTGGACCCGGTCCGGTTCCTCGGCAACATCTCCTCCGGCCGCCAGGGCTATGCCATCGCCGCGGTCGCCGCCGCGCGCGGGGCCAAGGTGACGCTGGTCGCCGCCAACACCGAGCTGACCGACCCGGCCGGCGTCGACGTCGTCCGCGTCGGCACGGCGCTGGAGCTGCGGCAGGCGGTGCTGACCGCCGCCGCGACGGCGGACGCGGTGGTGATGGCCGCGGCGGTCGCCGACTTCCGCCCGGCCGAGTTCGTCGCCCAGAAGATCAAGAAGGTGGAGGGCGTCGAGCCGGCCCCCGTCGCTCTGGTCCGCAATCCGGACGTGCTGGCCGAGCTCTCCGCCGAGCGGGTCCGGCCGGGCCAGATCGTCGTCGGCTTCGCCGCCGAGACCAACGACGCGCTCGACCACGGCCGCGCCAAGCTCGCCCGCAAGGGCTGCGACCTGCTGGTGGTCAACGAGGTGGGCGAGGACCGCGCGTTCGGCAGCGCCAACAACGAGGCCGTGGTGCTGGGCGCGGACGGCTCGGAGACGCCGGTGCCGTACGGCCCCAAGACAGCGCTGGCGGACACGCTGTGGGATCTCGTCGCCGCCCGCTTCGCTTGAGTTCCGCCCGAGCTTCGCAGGTCTTTCGAGGGCGAACCGTCCGCTTGTCGTACGGTTTCGGGTATCCGAGTGTCCGCGTGTGATCCAGAAAATGAGATCGGTTGGACCCAAGGTGCGCTCAGTTCGTTACACTCCGGACAGTAGTCTCCAAGTCTTTCCGGACCGCCCGGGCAATTCGGCCCGAGCGGTTTAGTCAGCAGCCGCTGCAACCCAGGGAGCGCTGTGTCTCGCCGCCTGTTCACCTCCGAGTCCGTGACCGAAGGTCACCCGGACAAGATCGCTGACCAGATCAGCGACACCATCCTCGACGCCCTGCTCAAGGACGACCCCACCTCGCGGGTCGCTGTCGAGACGCTGATCACCACCGGCCAGGTCCATGTCGCGGGGGAGGTGACCACCGCGGCTTACGCCCCGATCGCACAGCTGGTGCGCGACAAGATCCTGGAGATCGGCTACGACTCCTCGAAGAAGGGCTTCGACGGAGCTTCCTGTGGTGTCTCCGTCTCCATCGGCGCCCAGTCGCCGGACATCGCCCAGGGTGTCGACACCGCCTACGAGAACCGGGTCGAGGGCGACGAGGACGAGCTCGACAAGCAGGGCGCCGGCGACCAGGGCCTGATGTTCGGCTACGCGTGCGACGACACGCCCGAGCTGATGCCGCTGCCGATCTACCTGGCCCACCGCCTGTCGGCCCGCCTGTCCGAGGTGCGCAAGAACGGGACCATCCCGTACCTGCGCCCGGACGGCAAGACCCAGGTCACCATCGAGTACGACGGCGACAAGGCGGTCCGCCTCGACACCGTGGTCGTCTCCTCGCAGCACGCGTCGGACATCGACCTGGAGTCGCTGCTGACCCCGGACATCCGCGAGTTCGTCGTGGAGCCGGAGCTCAAGGCGCTGGCCGAGCGCGGCATCGGGCTGTCCACCGACGGCTACCGGCTGCTGGTCAACCCGACCGGTCGCTTCGAGATCGGCGGCCCGATGGGTGACGCCGGTCTGACCGGCCGCAAGATCATCATCGACACCTACGGCGGCATGGCCCGCCACGGCGGCGGCGCCTTCTCCGGCAAGGACCCGTCCAAGGTCGACCGCTCCGCCGCGTACGCGATGCGCTGGGTGGCCAAGAACATCGTCGCGGCCGGTCTGGCCACGCGCGCCGAGGTCCAGGTCGCCTACGCGATCGGCAAGGCCGAGCCGGTCGGTCTCTTCGTGGAGACCTTCGGCACCGAGACCGTCCCGGTGCTGAAGATCCAGGAGGCCGTCACCAAGGTCTTCGACCTGCGTCCGGCCGCGATCATCCGCGACCTGGACCTGCTCCGCCCGATCTACTCCCAGACCGCCGCCTACGGCCACTTCGGCCGCGAGCTGCCGGACTTCACCTGGGAGCGCACCGACCGAGTCGAGGCGCTGCAGAAGGCCGTGGCCGAGTAACACCTGGTCAAAAGGGAGAGGGTGCGGGGCGTCAGCCCCGCACCCTCTCCCTTTTGGCGCTCAGACCCGGGCGAAGACCCGGCCGGCCAGGTCGATCGTGGTGACGTTGCCGTCGGCGTCGCGGGTGAAGCATCCCCGCTGACCCTTGAGGCCGCCGCCGGTGACGATGTACTCGTCGCCGTCGCCCGGAAGCAGGCCCATCGACTCCGGCGGGTAGTCCGCGGGCGCCTCGCCGCCGAGCGCGGCGCGGAGCTCCGGCTTGATGGCCGCCGCCAGCGTCATGCCCTGGTCGTCGGAGTCAACGGTCACTGTCATCGCGTCGCTGTCGTAGCGGCCCACCAGTTCGGCGGCGCGGGCCGGGTCGTGGGGGAGCGGCTCGGCGTCGCGGTCGACCAGGCCGAGGTGGTGTTCCAGGGTCCAGCGCAGGATCTCCTGGTTGGCGTTCATGCCGTCCGTCGCGTTCGCCAGCGAGACCACCGCGAAGTCGCGCTCCGGGACGATCAGCAGCTCGGCCATCTGGCCACTGGCCGACCCGCCGTGCCCGAAGGCCCGCACGCCGCCCACCTCGCGCAGGAACCAGCAGATGCCGAACGCGTCGCCGAGGGAGCTGGCCTTCAGCTCGACGGTCGGCTGCTGCATCCGCCGCAGGCTCTCCGGGCTGAGGATCCGCTCGCCGCTCTCGGTGCGGCCGTCGCCCAGGTGGAAGCGCGACCAGCGGAGCAGGTCGGCCACCGTGGTGAGCAGGCCGCCGCCGGGGTTGTTGTAGCGGGGGCCCTTCCACATGCGGGACACCGCGACCCGGCCGTCCGCGTCCGGTTCGTGGCCGACGACGAAGCGTCGGGTGATCACGCTGCCGATCAGGAAGAAGCTCTCGGACATGCCCACGGGTTCCAGGACCAGTTCGGTGACGGCCTGCTCGTAGGTCCGGCCGGTGACGCACTCGATGACGCGGCCGAGCAGGTTGTAGCCCCCCTGGCTGTAGGAGGCACGCGCGCCCGGCTCGGAGACCATCGGCAGCTCGGCCAGCCGGGCCACGAAGGCGGCCAGCGCGTCGTCACCCTCGCCGGTGTCGGTGACCAGGTTCCAGTCCAGGCCGGAGGTGTGGTTGAGCAGGTGCATCACGGTGATCCGTGCGGTCGCCGCCTCGTCCGCCAGGGCGAGCTCGGGGACGTAGGAGCGGACCGGGGCCTCCAGGTCGACCCGGCCCTGCTCCGCGAGGCGCATCAGCGCGGTAGCCGTGACGCTCTTGGAGATGGAGGCGATCTGGAAGAGGGTGTGGCCGTCGACGGGGAGCGGGTTCTCCAGGCTGGTCACGCCGTGGCAGGCGTGGATCTCCCGACCGTCCGCCCAGACGCCGACGGCGAGGCCCGGAACGGCGAACTTCTCGGCCGTCTCCTCGACGAATGCGGTCAACTGCTGCTCGCTCATGGTGATCCGCCCTTTGCGGTCGTCGGTGGTGCCCCGTGGGACGTGCTCGTGCTCGGGACTTGCACTGTGTTCAAGTTGGACACTACGCCGCTCTTGAACGCTGTGCAACTGGTTTCTTGAACATTGTGCAAGTAGCATGGGCCCATGCCCCGCGACACACTGACCCGCGATCAGATCGTCCTGGCCGCCGTCGAACTGCTCGACGCCGAGGGACTGGAGGGTCTCAACATGCGCGCCCTCGGTGCGCGGCTCGGATCCGCCGCGACCGCCGTGTACTGGCACGTCGGCAGCAAGGAGAACCTGATCGCCCTCGCCGGCGACCACGTCTGGCACGAGATCGCGCTGCCCGACGTCGAAGCCGTCGGCTGGCGCGGGGCGGCGGAGGAGATGGCGACCGGGCTGCACACCATGCTGGCCCGGCACGGCTGGATGGTGCAGGCCTTCGGGGCGCAGCCGATGTTCGGTCCGGGCAAGGCGCGCCACGACGACCACAACCTGGGCATCTACGAGGCGGCCGGGTTCACCGGCGCCGAGGTCGACCAGGCCGCCGCGTCCGTCTTCACCTACGTGCTCGGCAATGCCCTCGGGCTCGCCGCCACCGCGTCGCTCGCCCGCAGGCTGGCCCAGGCGGGGGACGGCGAGGCGCGGATGGCCGAGGCGATGAAGGACGCGGAGGAGGTCGCCGCCCGGTTCCCGAGGTTGCGCGCCCGTCTCGGTACGTCGTCGGCCGACTACGGATCGGGGCCGGATGACGCCTTCGCCTTCGGTCTGAGCGCCCTGCTCGACGGGCTGGAAGGCCGGATTTCGGCAGACGGAGCGTAGTCCGGCGCTGACAGTGCGCAAGTCGGAGGGTGAGCCCCGCCACACGCTGTAGGGGCGGTACTACCGGCGATAGGAGAGCGTATGGGCCGATTGCTGCACTGGCATCACGAAATGTCCGATTTGCAACGATCGTGCGTCGTAGTGAGGGGGGTTGCCCACCCCTCGGCGGTCCCTGCACAGTGGTGGACGTCGGGCCGCGCCGGACGGGTACAGCCCCCGGGAACGTCGGCCCCGACCGCCTCGCAGAACCGTGACTGTGGCACTTCCTTGCCTGGTGCGGAACGCGAGGGACCTACCCCCTAGCAAGGAGATTTGCTTCAGTATGGCTATCCGCATCCCGTCGCTGCGTACCCTGTCCGTCTCCCTCGCCGGCACCGCCGCCCTCGCCTCCGTCGCCGTCATCGGCGCCTCCGGCATGGCCTCCGCTGCCGCTCCGACCGACGCCCAGTCCGTCGCAGCCTCGATCGTGCCCGCGGACCAGCTCGCTTCCTTCGACGCGATCATCTCCCACGAGAGTGGCTGGAACGTGAACGCGACCAACGCCTCCTCCGGTGCCTACGGCCTGGGCCAGGCCCTGCCGGCCTCCAAGATGGCCTCCGCCGGCGCCGACTGGCAGACCAACCCGGCGACCCAGATCAAGTGGGCGCTGAGCTACATGAACTCCACCTACGGCAGCCCGAACGCCGCGTGGTCCTTCTGGCAGGCCCACAACTGGTACTGATCGGCCCTGACCGACAGTTCCAGTTGGGGGACTCACTCCTCCTCGGCGCAGATGGCGGAGACGAACTCCGCGACACGCGCCTGCGGCAGATGCCGCGCCACGTCCGCCTCGCTGATCATGCCGATCAGTCGGTGCTCCGGGTGATTGATCACCGGAAGCCTGCGGACCCGGTGCTGCTCCATCACTCGTAGCACCTGCTCGATGTCGTCGCTGCCCTCGATGGTCAGCGGGCGACCCCGGGCCAGCTCCCCGGCCGTGGTGACGGCCGGGTCGAGACCGACCGCGATGCACCTCACGACGATGTCGCGGTCGGTGATGATGCCCATGAGACGGTCGTTGTCGCCGCAGATGGGCAGCGCGCCCACCCCACGGTCCCGCATGAGTTTGGCCGCCACGGCGAGCGACTCGTGCTCGGTGACGCACTGGGCGCCCGGATGCATGATCTGTTCTGCTGTGGTCATGATGCGGCCTCCTGTGTCGCGTGGCCTGCAGCACTTCCCCCTCGCTTCTCATCGTAGGCTGACTACGCTCGGCCGGGTGATCACTCGTAGGCCTGTCATCCGGACCGAACGTCTGCAGCTGTTCCGCCCGACAGCGGACGACCTGGCGGTCGCCGTCGCGGTCCACTCCGCCCCGGAGACCAACCGCCACAACCCCCACGGCCCCACGCCGCCGGACGCCTGCGAGCGCTGGCTGCACGCGTGGATCGAGGAGTGGGACCGGCTGGGAGTCGGCTACTTCTCGGTCGGCCTCGACGACGAGATCGTCGGCTTCGCCGGGGTGAAGTTCGCGCCGATCCGGATCGCCGGACGCGACGAGTTCACCGCCTTCAACCTCTACTACCGCTTCCGGCCCGCTGCGTGGGGACGCGGCTTCGCCGCTGAGGCGGCGGGCGCGGCGCTGGAGTATGCCCGCCCGCTCCATCCGGATGTGCCCGTGTACGCGCTGATCCGGGACGACAACACGCCGTCGCTGCGCCTGGCCGCGCGCCTCGGCCTCCAGGCCACCGGAGAGGTGGACTCCGCCGGGCGCGGTGTCCACCTCTTGGGCTTCTCCGGTGCAGATGTTGATGTGTGATGGTAGGTCAGTATTTGGCTGACGGATGATCAGGAGCCCCGGCGGCGTGCTGCCGGGGCTCCTTTGCGTCCGGGGTGGATCGAAGGTCTGAATGATGGTTCACTTCTTTCATGGCCTACCGCGAGACCCCTGCCGTGCGACGTCGACTCGACGCCGCACGCGACCGGCTGGTCGCGAAGGCCACGGACGTCGTGGCCGAGGTGGGCTGGGCCGGGGCGTCGGTGACGGTGGTGGCCGCTGCCGCCGGGATGTCGGCTGGCTCCGTCTACCAGCACTTCGCGTCCAAGGCGGCGCTCGCCGTCGAGGTCTTCCGGCGCGCCTCCGGGCGTGAGGTCGAGGTGCTCGGCGAGGTCCTGCGGCAAGGCAGCGGGGACCCGGTCGAACGGCTCGCGCACGGAGTCGAGGTGTTCGCGCGGCGCGCGCTGGAGCGTCGCGGGCTCGCGTACGCGCTGCTGGCCGCGCCCGCCGACCCGGCCGTCGGCGCGGAGCGGCTGGAGTACCGCCGCCGCTACCGGGCGCTCTTCGCGGAGGTGGTCCGCGAGGGCGTCGCCATCGGACTGCTGCCGGAGCAGGACCCCGAGATCACCGCAGCCGCGCTCACCGGCGCGATCGGCGAGATCCTGGTCGATCCGCTTGTCGAACCGACGGACGCCGCCGAGCGCCTGGTCGCCGAACTGCGTGCCCTGTCGCTGCGCTGCGCGGGCGCAGCCGCCCGTCCCGCCCATCGACACCCATCGACGATGACCGACCCTGACCGACGGAGGACCCGATGAGCACCGCCGCTGACCTGCCGCTGCGCAGCGAGCCGAGCGCACGTACGCACGAGGTGACCAACCAGGTCCCGCCGCTGGTAGGCCATGACGTCGCCGCGGACCCGGTGCTGATCGAGGGCCTGCACCGGGAGGGCGCCGGCTGGTACGAAGAGGACCTGCACCGCGTCGGGCGGCTGGCCGGCAGCGAGGAGGTCCAGCACTGGGCCGACCAGGCCAACCGCCACGAGCCCGAGCTGCGCACCCACGACCGCTACGGAAACCGCATCGACGAGGTTGAGTTCCACCCCGCCTACCACCAGTTGATGGACGTCGCCGTGCGCGAGGGCATGGCGGGCGCACCCTGGGTGGACGCCCGTCCGGGCGTCCATGTCGCGCGCGCCGCAGCCTTCATGACCTGGAGCACCGCCGAGGCCGGGCACGGCTGCCCGATCTCGATGACTTACGCCGTCGTCCCCGCGCTCCGCGCGCAGCCCGAACTCGCGGCGCAGTACGAACCGTTGCTGGCCAGTCGGGTCTACGACCCCGGGCTGCGCGCGCCGCTCGGCAAGCGCGGGCTGCTGGCCGGGATGGGGATGACCGAGAAGCAGGGCGGGACCGACGTCCGCGCCAACACCACCACGGCCGTCGAGCGTCCGGACGGCACCTGGCGGCTGCGCGGCCACAAGTGGTTCACCAGCGCGCCGATGAACGACGTGTTCCTGGTGCTGGCGCAGGCGCCCGGCGGGCTCTCCTGCTTCCTGGTGCCGCGCGTGCTCCCGGACGGCAGCCGTAACACCTTCCGGATCCAGCGGCTCAAGGACAAGCTCGGCAACCGCTCCAACGCCAGCAGCGAGCCGGAGTTCGACGACACCGTCGCCTGGCTGGTCGGGGTGCAGGGGCAGGGCGTGCGGACCATCATCGACATGGTCACCATGACTCGGCTCGACTGCATCCTCGGCTCCGCCTCCGGCACCCGCGCCGCGCTGGCCCAGGCGGCCCACCACGTCCGGCACCGCTCGGTCTTCGGCGCCAGGCTGATCGACCAGGCGCTGATGCGCAACGTCGTCGCCGACCTCGCGCTGGAGTCCGAGGCCGCCACCACGCTCGCGCTGCGCGTCGCGGGTGCGGCCGACCGGGCCCAGCGCGGCGACGCGGGGGAGCGGGCCTTCCTGCGGCTCGCCACCGCCGTCGGCAAGTTCTGGGTCTGCAAGCGCCAGCCCGCGGCCGTGGTGGAGGCGCTGGAATGCCTGGGAGGCAACGGTTATGACGAGGCGTCAGGGATGCCCCGGCTCTACCGCGAGGCCCCGCTCAACGGGATCTGGGAGGGGTCCGGCAACGTCCAGGCGCTCGACGTGCTCCGCGCCCTGGCCCGCGAGCCGGAGTCGCTGCACGCCTTCGCCGCCGAGATCGAGGCGGCCAAGGGCGCCGACGCCCGCCTCGACGCGTCCTGGGACGCCGTCCGCGCGGAGCTCGCCGACCCGGAGCAGGCCGAACTGCGCGCCCGCCGCCTGGTGGAGCGACTGGCGTTGACGCTCCAGGCCTCGCTGCTGGTCCGGCACGCGCCCGCGGCGGTCGCCGACGCCTTCTGCGCCTCGCGCCTGGGCGCGGACCGGTCGTTGGTGTTCGGCGCACTGCCCACCGGGGTGGACCTCGCCGCCGTCATCGACCGGACGCCGGTCGGCCTGGCCGGGTAGGTTCCCTCCCAAGGTGACGCCTGTTCCCGGAGGTCCGATGCCCGCGCCTGCCGTCGCGGCGTTCCAGGCGGCGGCCGGGGCCTGGCGCTCGGCGCTGCGCTCGGTCGAGGACGACGCGGTCCTCGACACGGTCGGCGTGAGTACCTACCCGTACGGCAGCGACCCCGAGGACCCCTTCGTCGAGACGGTCTGGTGGGCCAACCAGGAGGTGCTCCACCACAGCGCCGAGATCGCGCTGCTCCGCGACCTGTACCGGGAGACGGGACCAGGTAGCGGCATCTGACAGGCTGTGGGCCCGTGACCACCTGGAACAGGACCCTGGACGCGGCCGGGGTGCACGATGCCGTTCTCCGCTCCGACTACGCGGCGCAGCGCCGGGTGGTCGCCCGGTACCGGCCCGAGGCGTATCTCGCGGTTCGGCTGCTCGTGCCCGCCGCGCTGGTACCGCATGTCGTCGCCGCGACCGCGTTCATGCACCGCAACGACGACGTGCTCGACTCGGAGGACGGGACGGCCGACCGGGACGTCCGCCGCGCGGAGTACGGGAGGTTCGCCGCGTCCGTGCGGGACGCGCTCGCAGGCGGCACTCCCGCCGGACCGGAGGCACCCCTGCTGCGCGCGCTCGCGCACAGCGCGTCCGCCCGGCCCGAACTACGCGAGGCCGTCGAGGAGTTGCTGGAGACCGCACTCGCCGACCTGGACTTCGTGGGCTTCACCACCGAGGCCGACTACCAGAGTTACCTCGACGCCTACGCGCTGCCCGCGCTGATGGTCGTCGCCTGCCTGTTGGGCCCTGTCGGTGCCCAGCCCGACGAGCGGTTCCGTGCCGCCTGCCGCACCTTCATCGACGGCGGCCAGCGGCTCGACTTCGTCAACGACCTCGCCGAGGACCTGGCCGCGGGCCGGTTGACCGTTCCGACCGAGACGCTCGACGCCTTCGGCGTCACGCGCGCGGACCTGGTCGGGGAAGAGTCCTCCGGGACGGCGGCGCTGATCCGGCACCTGCTGGACCAGGCCCGGACGACGTTGGTGCAGGGGCGCGCCTTGGTCGCGCTGGTCCCGCCCGAGAACCGGCCGATGACCCGGGCGCTGATCGGGCTGGAGGAGCTCACCGCGGCCGCCGCCGCCCGCAAGGGGCCTGCGCTGCTTCAGGGTTCGGCCCGGCCGTCCGTGCCCTCGGCGCTGGCGCTGTTGCTGCGTGAGTACCGCGAGGCCAGGCGGGTCCGCAGGGGGCGGTCGGGCACACGGTAGGTTGTCCGACCGTGCGCGTCGCGGGGAGCGGTCACGCGCACGGAACGGAACACGAACCGGGGGACGAGTGATGGCACGGAAGCAGCCTGCGCAGAAGACGCGGAGAAGCGGGCAGCCCGAGCGTCGCGGGCTGGAATGGGACGGTCCCGTTCGTGTGCGGAGCAGGATGGCGACCCGGCCCGCCCGGCGTGAAGGGATCAGCTGCGCCGGAGTCATCGCGTTCTTCGCCCTGCTGGGACTGACGATCGGAGCCTGCGTCGGCGTGGTGATGGCCGCCGAGGGAATCGGCACGCAGCTCGGCCTGCGTGAGAGTACGGTGCTGCGGATGACCGTCCTGGACTGCGTGGACGTCCCGAGCGGCAAGTCGACGGTCACCAACTGCGAGGGCTCGGGCGATCCGGGCCGGAGCGGTGTCACGTCCGGCCTGTGGAAGATCGACGACGCGGACGCCCACTACGGCTTCGGCACGCGCCTCAACGTCCGGTGCACCCCTGGGGGTGACTGCACGGCGGTCGGCATGGGTGGCCTCGCCGAGGACCTGGCCGGGCTCGCCGCGGCCCTCTTCTTCGCGTCGATGGGGTTGTTCAGCTTCGTGATGGTGACCGGGAACATGTTCTTCCCCCGGCGGCTGGAGCGGATCCGCCTGCGGCCGTCGCGGCTCGGGCGTCGCATCACGCTGGGCTGGTTCGGCGCGCTCGGGCTGCTGTTCGTGACGGCGGTCGTCCTGGGTGTGCTGAGCTGACCGGCGCGCGTACCGTGGAGATGTTCCCGGGGGGTACGCCACCTTGGCGCCACGGAAGGCGGCCCGCGATGAGCCTGCTTCACCGACACAAGACGACAGCCGTCAAGCCCCGCGTCGACGACATGGTCGACTCCGAGGGCGGCGGCTTCCACCACGCGGCACGGCAACCGATGGTTGACGTGGCGCCCTACGCCAGCGACGGGCGCTACCGGCTGGTCCGGCTGGGCGACCACACCGAACCGCTGGCCCGCGAGGAGTTCGTCCCGCGGATCCAGCAGCTCTACCCGCAGCTCGACCTCGACGACGCCGAGATGGTCCACTGGGCCGACCGGCCCTGGGAGTGGCCGACCTGGCACCCCGGCGAGGCCTGACGCCCCTGGCGAGGCCGGCCGCCCTGGCTGGCCGCAGTCGGCCGCCGCCGGTCGCACCGGTGGCCCGGTTCACCCGTGCGGACCTGAGCGCACACTCGGCCCGGAGACGACGCACGTCTCCGGGCCGTGGTGCTGGGTGGCGCTGCGTGGCGCCGCGACGCGCTCCAGGACGCCGCGGGTGGAAAGCCGGTGGTCGCCCGCCGTGATCCCGTCCGCGCGATCTTGTCCACGCGATCTTCTCGGAACGGGTTTCCTTGGGCCGCCTCCTGTGATTCCCTGTGTTCTTCCGCGCTGGTGCGACGTTTGTTCGCACTGGTGCCCGCCGGTTTCGTGCTACCCCGATCGGCGGGCGCTCCGCGAGCGGCGTGCGGGGAAGGTGGGAAGATTGGGGAGCGGGAGCGATCATCCTTCGGGCTCCGGGCGGTTATCTGACCATGGGATCAGACGAGCAGGGCAGCGGCCCCGGTGCACGCCGTGCGGCGGCGGGCGGGCAGCCGCGTCCGGGTGGACTGCTGACCATCCCCATCGCCACCGCGCTGATCGAGGACGACGGCCGGATCCTGCATTGGAGCGCCGACGCCGAGCTGCTGCTCGGCTACAGCGCGGTCGAGGCGGTGGGACGCTATGCCGCCGACCTGCTGACCACGCCGGAGAACCGTCCCGAAGTGGTGCAGCTCTTCGAGTCGATAGTCGCCGGACGGAGCTGGTCCGGCGTCTTCCCGGTCCGGCACCGGGACGGGCATCTGGTCAACCTGGAGTTCCGCACCCACCCGCTGACCGGCCCGAACGGGCACCCGCTGGTCCTCGCCGTCGCCTCCGACGTGCGCTCGCTGCGCCGGCTCCAGTCGAACCTGGCCGTGCTGGACAGCTTCTTCACCCAGTCGCCGGTCGGCATGGCCGTCTACGACGACCAGATGCGCTTCGTCCGGCTCAACCACGCGCTGGCCGAGATCAACGGCCTGACCATCGAGCAGCACCTGGGCCGCACCGTCTCCGAGATACTGCCCGGCCTGAACGGCGAGGAGATCGAGGCGGTGATGCGCGGCGTGCTGACCAGCGGTGAACCCGTCGTCGACGCGCGCTCGCACGGCATCACCCCCAGTGATCCCGAGCAGGAACACGCCTGGTCGGCCGCCTACTTCCGGCTGGAGGAGCCGACCTCGGGCCGGGTGCTCGGGGTCAGTTCGACCATCGTGGACGTCACCGAGCGGTACCTCGCGGAGTCGCGCGCGGCGCGGGCGCGTGAGCGGCTGCAGATCCTCTTCGACGCCAACTCCCGGATCGGCACCACGCTCGACCTGGTGCGCACGGCCCGCGAGCTGGTCGACGCGATGGTGCCCAAGGTCGCCGACCTCGCCGCCGTCTTCGTCCTGGAGCGGCTGGTCTCCGGCGAGCCCGAGGCGGGCGAGGACGGCCACGAGCACGGCGGCGCCGGACGGGCCCACCCGCACGTCCACCTCCACGGCCACGGCCACGGCGCCGACGCCGACGGGGACGACGCGGGAGGCGGACGGGGCGACGTGACGCCACCGATCGACCGCGTGCGCAGGCTGGCCGTGGCCTCCACGGAGACCGGACCGGCCGGAACAGCGGGCACAGCCGACATCGCCGTCTTCGACATCCCGCCCGACTCCGCCTACGCCGTCGCGATGACCACCGGACGGACCGTCACCCTGTCGCCCGACCAGCCGGGCAGCCTGCTGGCGACCCTGCTCGGCGTGAACGGGCGGAACGGGCGGAACAGCCGGAACGGCCCGAGCGGGGTCGGTCCGGTCTACGGGAGTTCAGGCGCCGCTGAGCCGACCGTTGAGCAGACGGTCCGTCAGTTCGCCCAGTACACCCCGCCGCAGAGCGATCCGGGGTCGGCCGCGCAGGACGGGAACGAACCGGGGCCGGTCCGGATCACGCCGCTGGTGGCCCGTGGCTCGGTACTCGGCATGGTCGTCTACCTGCGCCGTCCGGGTCGCGAGGCGTTCGAGAGCGAGGACGTGACCCTCGGCGACGAGCTCGCCTCCCGCGCCGCCGTCGCCATCGACAACGCCCGGCTCTACCTGCGCGAGCACCAGACTCTGCTGGAGCGGCAGCAGACCCTTGCCCAGGCCAACGCCGCCCGCGAGCGGTTGGCCCTGGTCAACGAGGCCTCCACGCGCATCGGCACCACCCTCGACCTGCAACGGACCGCCCTGGAGCTGGGCGAGGTCGGCACCCAGGGCCTGGCCGACGCGGTCGTCGTCGAGGTGCTGGAGGATCTGGTCAACGACACCGGTGAGACCGCCGGGCCCCGCGGACCCGCGGACCGTTCCGCGCTGCTGCGCCGCCTGGCCTTCCATACCCGACCGGGCGCAGGCATGAGCCCGGTCGCCCCCGTCGGCGACGTGCACCGGTTCCACCCCGCCACCCCCTACGCCTGGTGCCTGGCCCACCGGCGTCCGGTACTGGTGCCGCAGGTGGACGAGCAGGCGCTGCGCTGGTTCGACGCCGATCCGGCCCGTGCGCAGGCCGTCCTGGACGACGGCATCCGCTCCTTCATGGTGGTGCCGCTGATCGCGCGCGGCATGGCGCTCGGCGTCGCGGCCTTCTACCGGACCGTCACCGACCGCCCCTTCGACGCCGAGGACCTGGCGCTCGCAGGGGAGTTGGCGGCCCGCGCGGCCGTCTCCATCGACAACGCCCGGCTCTTCACCCGCGAGCGGGACGCGTCCCTGGCGCGGGAGCAGGCGCTCGTCGAGGCGCACGAGGCACAGGCCAGGCTGGCCCTGCTCAACGACGCCTCCACCCGGATCGGCACCACGCTGGACCTGCAGCGGACCGCCGAGGAGCTGGTCGAGCTGGTGATCCCGCGTTTCGCCGACTTCGTCACCGTCGACCTGCTCGACTCGGTCGTGGAGAACGGTTTCGGCGACGACGAGCCCCGCATCCCCGAAGACGGACGGGTGCTGCTGCGCGCGGTGGCCGTCGGTGAGGTCGACGGCATCGACATGGTCGGAGCGGCCGACAACGTGGGCCAGGCCTCCAAGTCCGCCGCCGTCTACGCCGAGAGCCTGCGCACCGGACGCTCCATCCTGATCGACCAGGTCGACGAGGCCGCGCTGCACCGGATCACGGCCCACCCGGACCGGGTGGAGCCCGCGCTGAAGGCGGGTGTCCACTCGTATCTGATGGTCCCGCTGCTGGCGCGTGGTGCGGTGCTGGGCGGGGCCGAGTTCATCCGGCTGGTCGACACCGTCCCGTTCTCGCCGGAGGACGTCGCGCTCGCCGAGGAGCTCGCCGCGCGGGCGGCGATCGCCATCGACAACGCGCGGCTCTACCGGCGCGAGCGCAACACCGCGCTGATGCTCCAGCACGCCCTGTTGCCGCAGGAGATCCGGACCACCCCCGGCCTCGACATCGCCTACCGCTACCTGCCCGCCAGTGTGATCAGCGAGGTCGGCGGCGACTGGTTCGACGTGGTCCCGCTGAGCTGCGGCCGGGTCGCCCTGGTCGTGGGCGACGTGATGGGCCACGGCATGCAGGCCGCCGCCAGCATGGGCCAACTACGCACGGCAGCACGCACGTTGATCGCCATGGACCTGGCCCCGGACCGGGTGCTGCGCCGTCTGGACGAGACCGCGTCGGCGGTCGGCGAGGGCCAGTTCGCCACCTGCGTCGTCGCGGTCTTCGACCCGGTCGACGGCAGCGTCTCCATCGCCTGCGCCGGACACCTGCCGCCGGTGCTGGTCGACCCGGACGGCAACGCCACGCTGGTCGAACTGCCGACGGGCGCTCCGCTCGGAGTCGGCGGGGTGCCGTTCCGCAGCGTCGAGTTCACCCTGCCGGGGGACGCGGTGCTCTGCCTCTACACCGATGGCCTGGTCGAACGACGCGACCGGGACCTGGACGTCGGCCTCGACCTGCTGTGCCGGACCGTCGCCGAGAAGCGCGCCTCGCTCGAGGAGCGCTGCGACGCCGTCCTGGACGCGCTCGCCGCGCGCAGCAGCGAGGACGACATCGCCGTCATCATGGCCCAGGCACTGCGCCGCCAGGCCGACTGGATCGCCACCCTCGAACTCTCCGGCGACCCCGCGGTCGTCGGCAAGGCCCGCCACTTCGTCCGCGAGACCCTTGCCGGGTGGGGCCTGGACTCGCTCTGCGACGTGGCGGAGCTGCTGGTCAGCGAGCTCGTCAGCAACGCGCTGCTGCACGCGGATCAGCCGACCGAGCTGCGCCTGATCCGCGACCGGGTGCTCACCATCGCGGTCACGGACACCGATGCCCGCGCCCCGCGGCTGCGGCACGCGTCGACGGAGGACGAGGGCGGCCGGGGCATGCACCTGGTCAACGAGCTGGCCCGGCGCTGGGGCAGCCGGGCGCTCCCGAACGGCAAGGTGGTCTGGCTCGAACTGGAACTGCCCCACTGGGTCACCGGCCCGACGGAGGGCCCCACCGGTGGGGACGGCGACGGGCTGGTGACGAACAGCTTGTAGAACCAGCGGCTGGTAGGGCTCAGCCGTTGATCGGGGAGATGACGGCGGCGGTCCCGTAGGCGCAGACCTCGGTGCCGTTCCCGGCTGCGTCCGAGACATCGAATCGCATCATCAGGACGGCATTGCCGCCGCGTGCGCGGGCTTGGTCGATGAGGCGGTCCATGGCTTGGTTGCGGCTTTCGACCAGGGTCTTGGTGAGCCCGCGAAGTTCGCCGCCGGCGAGGGACTTGAGTCCGGCGCCGATCTGGGTGCCGATGTTGCGGGAGCGGACGGTGAGTCCGAAGACCTCGCCGATGATGCGGTCCACCGTGTAGCCGGGGATGTCGTTGGTGGTGACCACCAGGACATCCGGGGTGTGCTGACCGCCGCCGTACTCGTCGATGTTCGCCATGTGCCGCATTCTTCCCCGGTCCACGCTGCTGTGGCAGCAGGCACGACGGGGACCGTACTGGACTGTTACGGGCGTGGCAGCCGGCCGGGGGCCTGAGCGCGCGTCAGCTCGGGCTACGGAAGGCGGAAATCGTGGTGCTCGAGGCCGTATAGAGGGTGGGCCCGGAGAGTGCGAGAGTCCAGGACTGCGTGCCGGGACCGGACGAGCGGCTCCAACGAGTGCTGCCGTCGGAGGTGTTGAAGACGGAGACGCCGCCCGAGGAGGCCATGGGTGCCGCGATCAGGTCCGCGTCCACGACCATCGACGGGCCGGTCGTCCCGACGGCGCCGAAGTAGTCGACCGTAGGCGTGCTGTGCCACAGCTGCCTTCCGGTGTGCAGGTCGAGCGCGAACAGGGAGTTGTCGCCCGAGACGATGACCTTGTCGCCCACGACCGAGGTGGAGTCAAGGCTGTCCGGCGCGTTCAACGCGGTCCACAGCCGGGCGCCGGTGGCCGTGTCCAGCGCGTTCACCTTGGTGTCGCTGACGAGCAGCACCCCGGTGGAGGCCGTGAGGGCCAGGCCGGGCCCTGCGGCCGGCAGGTTCGGTACGGCCCACAGTTGACGACCGGTGCGTGCGTCGAGGCTGGAGACAGTGCCGGAGTCGTACAGCAGGAACCGGGTGCCGTCGGAGACCACCTTCCCGTTCTCGGAGATGGTCGTACTCGACCACAGCACCCGACCGCTCGCGAACTCCACGGCGACCAGGGTGAACGCGTCGGTGCCGTCCCGGCCCGACAGCAGGGCAACACCTCCCGCGCTCGCCACCAGGAGGTCGATGGAGGCGCCATTCGAGGTGACGACGGGGCTGCAGTAGAGCTGCCTGCCACCGGCGTCGAGCGCCGCCAGACGGAGGGTGTCCGTATCGACCGTGCAGAGCAGCAGGCTGCCCGTCACGCCGAGCCAGCTCACTGCGGGGTTGAAGGAACTCGGGGGCGGGTTGACCTTTCCGGTCCAGGCGGGGGTGCCGGTGGCGGGGTGGAAGGCCTGCGCCTTCGATGCGTCCCAGCAGACCAGCAGGTCACCGAGGAGTTCCAGCGTGGCGGTGTTGCTCACGGAGGCGGGTTGCTGCCACAGCGGCGCGGGCCCGGTCGAGACCGTGGGGCCGGAGCTGGCGTGAATTCCGAGCGTTCCGAGCAGTCTGGCGCCCAAGCCGGTGTTGAGCGCGTACGCCACTCCTCCCCCGACCGCGAGCAGCGCCGCGCCGCCACCGGCTGCGGCCATCCTGAGCGCGCGCCGCCGATCTGGACCGGGGCCGGGGCCGGGGCCGGGACCAGGGCCAGGGCCGGGACCGTGGGCGTGAGCCTGGGCGGGGACCGGTACGGAGCTCGGGGCCAGGGTCGAGGTGGGCAGTGCGGCGACGGGCACCGGCGGCGCGGACAGCATCCGCTCGGCGTACTGCCGACGCTCGGTCAGTTGCCGCTGCAGGGCGGGGACCACAAGCGCGCCGGAGTCGGTGGGGCCGAGGGCCTCCAGCAGCTGCGGGACGGTTGGGCGGCGGCTCGGGTCCTTGTCCAGGCAGGCGGCCAGCAGTGGGGCCAAAGCTGCTGGTACGCCTTCCAGTTGGGGAGGCTCGTGGACGACCCGGTAGAGCACCGCCGGGGTCTGGCCCGCGCCGAAGGGGTGCCCACCGGTGGCTGCGTGGACCAGCACGCAGCCGAGCGAGAAGACGTCCGCCGGAGCCCCGGCCGTGCGGCCTGCCGTGAGCTGCTCGGGGGCGAGATAGCCGGGGGTGCCGACCGCCGCGCCGGTACGGGTGATCTGGGTGCCCCCGGAGCCGTCGACGGCCCGGCTGATCCCGAAGTCGATGACCTGCGGCCCCTCCGCCGCGATCAGCACGTTGCCCGGCTTGAGGTCGCGGTGCACCAGGCCGGCGCCATGGATCGCCGCCAACGCCTCGGCGAGGCCCGCACCGAGCGCGCGCAGTGCCGGCTCGGCGAGCACGCCGAAATCGCGCACCACCTCGTGCAGGGTGGGCGCGGGTACGTACGCCGTGGCGAGCCAGGGCGGCACGCCCTGGGCGTCGGCGTCCAGAAGTGGCGGAGTCCGGAACCCGTTCACGCGCTGCGCAGCCGCGATCTCGCGCTGGAACCGGGCACGGAAGTCCGGAGTCTCGGTGTGCTCGGGGCGGATCACCTTCAGCGCCACCAGCCGCGCGTCAGGCGAACGCGCCAGATACACCTGCCCCATGCCGCCCTCGCCGAGCAGCTCGAGCAGCTCGTACGGCCCGATGCGCGTCACGACTTCCCCGTCGGCTGCCATGGCGCCGAGCGTAGCCGAAGTAACTGACAGCCCACCAACTCCGGGGCAGGCCCCGATTCGCAGTGGATCTGCGCCACGACGGACAGAACGACCGGCCTCGGTGGGGCGAGCGAGATGGGAGGCCTGGGCCTCGATGGGACCACAGTGTTGGGGGGACGAGGGCTGCATGTCGGACGGTCAGGAACTGGCGGAGGCCGCCGCCGACGAGGTGAGGACCGAGGAGCGCAGGCTCCGACGGGACCTGGGGTTCTGGGGGCTCACGTCGATCGGGTTCTCCAACATCGTCGGGTCCGGGTGGCTGTTCGCCGCGATGTATGCGGCGCAGACGGCTGGTCCGGCGTCACTTCCGGCCTGGCGCGGGGCCGGGGTGCTGTGCGCGCTGGTCGCGCTGGTGATGGTGGAGCTCGGCGTGTCCGGCCGGAGGGCGGGGGGACCGTACGCTGGCCGCTCATCGCCAGCGGACGGCTGGTCGGGACGCTCATCGGCTGGTCGACGCTGCTGTCGGTGGGCGGGACCGCCGCCGAGATCAGCGCGATCATGCGGTACGCCGGGCACTACCTGCCCTGGGTCTAAAGGAACGGCAGCCTCACCGGGCCGGGGCTGGCCGTGGCGCTGGGGCTGAGCGTGCTGCTCACCGCGCTGAACTGGTTCGCGGTCCGGCTCTTCGCGCGGTTCAACAACCTGGTGTCGATCTTCAAGATCCTCGTGCCGGTGATCACCGTGGCTGCGCTCTTCGCGTCGGGTTTCCACTCCGGTAGGTTGACCGCCCCGGCGCACGGAGGGTTCGCACCCTACGGGTACGCGTCCGTGCTCAGCGCGCTCGCGGCCGGCGGCATCGTCTACTCGCTCAACGGCTTCCAGGCCCCGCTGGACTTCTCCGGCGAGGCGCGCAACCCCCGCCGCACCATGCCGGGTTCGGTCCTCGCCGGGATCGGGCTGGCGCTGGTGCTGTACCTGGCACTGCAGTTGGCGTTCCTCTACACCGTCCCCGAGCGCCTGCTGGGCCACGGCTGGTCGGGCGTCAGCTTCGACTCGCCGTTCGGCCAGCTCGCGCTGATCCTCAACCTGCAGTGGCTGTCCAGCCTGCTCTACGCGGACGCGGTCGTCTCGCCGGGCGGCTCGGCCTACGTAGGTGTCGGGATCGACGCTCGCCACACCTACGCCCTAGCGAAGAACGGCACCCTGCCGCGCTTCTTCATGCGCGTCAGCGGACGCGAAGGCGTCACGCACCGGGCACTGCTCCTCAACCTCGCCGTGATCGCCGTCTTCCTGCTGCCGTTCAACGGGTGGCAGCAGATCGTCAGCGTGATGGGCGACATGTATCTGCTGATCTACGCCGCCTCCGCGGTCGCCGTTGCGGTCTCCGCGGTCGTCCAGATGGGCGACTGCGCGGCTGGATTCCCGGGCTCGCCTGATCGCGCCGCTCAGCTTCATCGTCGCCAGCGAGTTCGTGTACTGGTCCGGATGGCACGATCTGCGCCTGGCGTTGCCGATGGTGCTCATCGGCCTGCCGATCTTCCTCCTGCTGCGGCCGGAGCACCGCGAGGAACCCCTGCGCGCGGAACTGCTGCGTGGCCTCTGGCTCGTGTTCTACCTGTTGGCACTGACGCTGTTGTCCTGGCTGGACTCGTTCAAGGGCTGGACCGGCTCACCGCGCCGGACGACTCGATCACGGTCGCCGTGGTCTCGCTGGCGGTGTTCGCCTGGGCGGTGCGGGAGGGGCGCAGTCTGCCCGTGGCGGCGCCCGCGGCCGCTGGGGAGGGGAATCAGCCGGGCTGACCGTCGGCAGTGGGGTCGTGCCTTGGGTATCGCCCTGGGTGTCGCCTTCGGTGTCGACCTGGGCCGACGGATTTTGACATCTCTTTACAACCCCGCCTCTCACTTCGTCGTCTCTCTCGTCGCTCATCCCGACCGAGAAGGAGACGCACGACATGCGCAGCAGGACACCCGCCGGAATCGCGTCCGCCGCGATAGCCCTCGCCGCCGCCGCGGTGGCGTTCGCGCCGCAGGCGAACGCCGCGACCGCGGAGACCGCAGCGGCCACGCCGCTCTGCTCGGCCTCGCAGCTCACCGCCGCGCTCGGGGGCGGCGACGCCGGGGCCGGGCAGATCTACACCTACCTGGTCGTCACCAACCACAGCTCGTCGGCCTGTCAGGTCGCCGGGTACCCGGGGCTGTCCATGCTGGATGCCCACGGCACCGAGATCGGCGTGCCGGCGACGCGCGAGAGCATGACGTACAGCTCCGTCGTGCTCGCGCCGGGCGCGTCCGCGAGCGACACCATCCACACCGCCAACCGGCAGACCGACAACCCGGGCGAGTGCCTGCCGGCCTCGACCGACCTGCGAATGTACGCGCCGGGCAGCAAGGTCGCGCTGACCTTCCCGGGCAAGATCACCGACTGCGACCACACGTTCTCGGTCACCCCGTTCGGCCCCGGCAACTCCGGGAACCCGTCGAACGCGCAGCCCACGGGCACTCCGTCCGCCTCGCCGAGCCAGGGCTCCTCGGGCGGCAACGGTGGTGGCACGGGCGGCACGCCGACCGCGGCCCCTTCCGCCACGCCCAGTTCGGAGGTCACTGCGGTGCCGAGTGGCGCCCCGGACACCGGCTTGGCGTCGACGTCGTCCGGGAGTGGCGACACCGGGCTGATCGTCGCCGGTGCTGCCGGCGTGCTGGTGCTGGGCGGCGCGGGTGCGGCGGCGCGGCGCCGGTCGCGCTCCCAGGCGCGGGGCTGATGGCGGCTCAGCTGCGGCAGTACGGGGTGCGGGGAGCGGTCGCGGCGCTGGTCGCGGCGGCCGCCCTCGTGCTGGCCGGCTGCGGTTCGGGCTCGTCCGGCAGCGTTGCCGGGAGCACGCCGAGTGATCCCGGCGGCAGCACCATGGCGTCGTCGACCGCCCCTGCCGCCGCCGCTCCGCTCGCCCGGTCCGTCCCGGCCCGGCTGCGGATTCCCGCGATCGGAGTCGACGCGTCCGTCATGCAGGTCGGACTGAACTCCGACGGCACGGTCGGCGTGCCGCCGATCGAGGCGAACGCGCCCGCCGCCTGGTACGACGGCTCGCCGACACCGGGGCAGACCGGCCCGTCAGTGATCCTCGGGCACGTGACGGTCGGCAGCTACGGGGACGGCGTCTTCCTGCACCTGTCCCGGCTGCATCCGGGCGACCAGGTGGAGGTGACGCTGCAGGACGGTGCGACCGCCGTCTTCCGGGTCGACTCCGTGCAGACCGTGGGGAAGTCGACCTTCCCGACGAACGCGGTGTACGGGAACGTCGACCACCCTGCGCTGCGTCTCATCACGTGCGGCGGACCGCACCTGAGTGGCGGCGGCTATCCCGACAACGTGATCGTCTACGCCTCTCTCAGCGGATCCTGACTCCCGACCGCCGCCCGGCTCGATGTAAGGAGAGCGGTCATCGCGTCACACTCCGAGGAGGACGCAGCCGATCTGTTCCGCAGCCTCTACCCGCGGCTCGCGGGCTGGTGCCGTCGCCTGGTCGACGACGACGGCACCGCCCACGAGATCGCCGCGGAGGCGTTCACCCGGCTGTGGGCCCGCTGGACCAAGGTGGAGGAGCCGACCGGTTTCCTCTACGTGACCGCGGCCAACCTGGTCCGCGACCATTGGCGCAGACTTGAGCGCGAACGGCGGGCACTTCGGCATGCGGGAAGGGAGGAAGCGGTGAAGCAGCAGCCGGACGCGGCGGACGACCCTTCCGTCCGCATCATGGTGGAGTCCCTCCCCGAGCGGCTGCGCGACCCGGTGCTGCTGTACTACTTCGCGGACCTTCCGGTGCGCGAAGTCGCGGTGCGACTCGGCCGCAACGAGGGCACCGTGAAGTCCGACCTGCACGCCGCCCGCGAACTGCTCCGCGCGACCCTTGGGGGACTCCATGAACGGACCCGCTGACCCACGCGGCCACGCGGGCGACCCCAACGAGCCCAATGACGCCACCGAGCCCAGCGACGCCACCGAGCGCGACGAGGGCAACGAGGCCAACCAGGCCAACGAGCGCGACGTTCCCGCGGGTGACCCTGTCGGGCCCGAGACGGACACGCTCGGCGGGGAGCCGACCGACACCGACGGACCTGAGTCACGGGGCGACTTGGGCGACTTGAGTGATCTGGGTGACCTCGGCGACCTGCTGCTGCCGATCGAGCCGATGCCCATCCCCGAGGGCGCGTTCACGCAGATCCGGCGGCGTGCGGTGCGGCGGAAGCGCAAGCGTGCCCTGGCCGGTGCGACCGCGTGCGTCGCCGTGCTGGGAGTGTCCCTCTACCTCGTCGGCGTACCCGCGCCGCAAGGGCCGGGAGAGGTGGTCACGCCTCCGGCGTCCGCGACCCAGGCCGTGCCCACCCCCGCTCCGGTCAGCACGAGCCCCAGCCCGAGCGCGTCCCCGAGCGCCGTGCCGACCCAGGCGCCCAGCCCCACGTCGTCGAGCACGCCCACCTCGCCGCCCACAGCGCAGGCGAGCGTCTCCGCGACACCCGCACCCGGCTCCACGGGGTCCGGTTCCGGTTCCGGAGGCGGGACGCCGCTCTGCACGGCCTCGCAGCTCAGCGCGGCGCTCGGCAGCGGGAACGCGGGCGCGGGTCAGATCTACTCCTACCTGGTGGTTACCAACCACAGCTCGGCGCCCTGTCACGTCACCGGCTATCCCGGGCTGTCCATGCTGGACGCCCACGGCGCCCAGATCGGCGCGCCCGCGACGTACGAGCACATCGGGTACAGCCCTGTCGTCCTCGCGCCGGGCGCGTCGGCCAGCGACACCATCCACACCGTCAACCGGCAGACCAACAACCCGAGCGAGTGCCTCCCCACCTCCACCTCGATGCGGATCTACCCGCCTGGCAGCCGCGCCTCGTTGGTCTTCCCGGGCCAGGTGACCAACTGCGACAACCTCTTCTCGGTCACCCCCTTCGGCCCCGGCGTCACCGGCAACCCGCCTGGTTGACACTGCTTTCGGGAGTACCACCTGTTTCTCTCGTCCCGATATTGATTTCATGACGATCCGACAACTATGGTTCTGGATCGAACCGTTGCGCAGTCGACCACCCGTTCGGGGGGCCGTGACGGTCCCGCCGAGTTCGACCTGCGGCGCGGGGGTTCCCAGAGGCGGGACCTGCGAGCCGCGCGGTCGGAGCCGGGGAACCACGTTCCCGGGGTGAATCGGCGTCAGGGCCACCGGCGGAAGCGCGTGGTGGTGAGACGTCGTAGGGCCACTCTTCCGGTCCGAACCCGTCAGCTCACCCGGTAGGCGGACAAGGAAGAACGGAGTCCGCCCGTCGTGGCGTCCCACCGTCGTGCCAAGGCGCCCAGTCGCGCCCGCGTCACCCTCGTCACCGCTGCGGCGGCCACCGGCGTCGTGCTCTCCGCGCAGGCCGCCCAGGCCGCGCCCACACCGTCCACCGGCCAGCTCAAGGCGCAGCTCGACCAGCTCAACAACGAGACCGACAAAGCGGTCCAGAGCTACGACCAGGTCCAGGAGCAGGCCCAACAGCTCCAGCAGAAGGTGTCCGTGCTCCAGGACGAGATCGCCAGGGAGCAGGCCAAGGTGAACGTCCTGCTGGAGGGCGTCGGCACCTTGGCCGCGACGCAGTACGCGAACGGCAGCGTCGATCCGACCGTTCAGCTGCTGCTCAGTGCGAGCCCGGACGACTTCCTCGCCAAGGCGTCCACCATGGACGAGGTGAGCCAGAGCCAGACCGACCAGCTGGCCCAGCTCCAGGCGGAGGAGAAGATCCTCGACACGGAGAAGGCCCAGGCGGAGTCGGAGCTGGGCCGACTCGACGCCATGCTGCAGCAGGCCGCGGCGGCCAAGGCCGCGGTCATGCAGAAGGTCGCACAGACCCAGAAGCTCCTCGACTCCGTCACCGCCGCCCAGCGTGCGACGTTGACCGGCGGCGGCTCCCAGGGCAGCACCACGACCCCGAACCTCAGCGGCGCGACGCCCGGCGACTCGATCGAGATGGCGGCGTTCGCCGCGGCCAAGACACGCATCGGCCTGCCGTACCACTGGAGTTATGACGGACCGGACCAGTTCGACTGCTCGGGTCTGATGATGTGGTCCTACGCCCAGGCCGGCTACCAGCTGGGCCGGGACACCTACTCCCAGCTCACCTACGGGACCCCGGTCACCTCGGTGGCCGACCTGCGGGTGGGTGACCTGGTCTTCTTCAACGGCGGCGAGCACGTCGGGATGTACGCGGGCAACGGCTATATCCTCCACGCCCCGCACACCGGCGCCTTCGTCCGCTTCGAGCCCATGGCGACGGTCGGCACGATCTACGCGATGCGGCACATCTAGGCACGTGCGTTCACTGTGCTCGGTACGACGGATCCGTCCTCGGATCCGTCGTACGCTCGCGGACTGCTCACGCCTGCGCCGTGATGTGATGCGTGCATGGAACTCGATCCCAAGCGCCTGTTGGTCCTTCACGCGCTTGCCGAGGCCGGGGGCGTCGCCGCAGCTGCGCGGTGGCTTGCGGTGAGCCGACGCCGAATACTGGCCGACGCCGACGCGCTGGGCCGCACCGTCTGACGACGACCGGTTCGGGTGCGCGAGCGGGACGGGCTCGCGCACCCGGACGGGCCGTCAGGCCGCGAGGGCCAGGTTTCGGCGGACGGAGCCGGTCAGGGCGTAGTAGAGCCCGCCGGCGACGATCAGGCCGACGCCGAAGGAGATGTCCGCGCCGCCGAGGGCCTTGGCGATCGGGCCGGTGTAGAACGACAGCGCCATGAACGGGACCATCGCCACGATGCCGACCACGTACGAGGTGAGACCCGCCGGGGACCAGCGGCCGTACTCGCCGTTCGGGTCGAAGATGGCCGCGATGTCGTAGTGCCCGCGCCGGACCGCGTAGAAGTCGACCAGGTTGACGGCCGTCCACGGGACCAGGAAGTAGAGCATCAACAGCAGGAAGTTGTTGAAGCTCGCCAGGTAGTTCGACGGCAGCGACAGCGCGACGACCAGCACGATCAGCTCGATCGCGACGATGCCCACGACCCGCGTACGGACGGTCGGCCGGACCTTCTTGAACGCGTCGACCGCGCTCGTCGAAGTGAGCATCGCGCCATAGGCGTTGACGCCCATGATGCCGATGATCGCCACGACCGAGACCAGCACCGCGAAGGTGCCGAAGCCGGGCAGCAGCGCGTTGCCGACGGTGCGGACGGCCGCGACCGCGTCCGCGCCGGGCAGGCGGGAGCCGAGGAGCGCGCCCAGCGACATCAGCCAGACCGCCGAGCCGGCCGCGCCGAGGTAGGTCCACCAGATCACCTTGCGGGCGGGGACGTCCTCCGGCAGGTAGCGGGAGTAGTCGGAGACGTAGACGGCATAGCTGATCTGGTAGCCGGCCGCGGCGGAGAAGACCACCAGGAACGTCGTCCAGGAGAACCCGCCGCCCGAGCCGCCGCCGTGGGCGTGCGCCCAGTGGCCGAAGACCGCGTAGACGGTCAGCACGCCGAAGACCACGATCAGGATGTACGTCAGCCAGCGCTCGACCAGGTGGATCAGGTCGTGCCCGACCACGGCCAGCACCACGGCCAGCGCGATCAGCAGCGGGTACCAGAGCCAGGTTCCGCCCGGCAGGACCGTGCGCAGTCCCTCGGTCGCCAGCACCACGTTGAAGACGTTGAAGCCGACGTAGACGAAGACCACCGCGGCGAACGGCAGCACCGCGCCGCGCAGACCGAACTGCGCGCGGGACTGGATCATCTGCGGCAGGCCCATCCGCGGGCCCTGGTTGGCGTGGAAGGCCATGAAGAAGGTGCCGAAACACGCGCCGAGGATCACGGCGAGGATCGACCAGGCGACCGGCAGGCCCAGCGTCGGGCCGAGGAAGCCGGTGACCATGGTGGTCAGCACGAAGTTGCCGGTGAACCAGAACGGGCCCTGGTGCCACACCTTGCCGTGGCGCTCCTCCGGCGGGACGTAGTCGATGGAGCGGACCTCGATCAGGCCTCCGCCACCGCCGGCGGCGCGCTGCGCGCGGGGCTCGTGCGCGGCGGTGCCGGACGGGCGTCCGCCCGGCGCTCGGGTCTCATCGGAGACGGCCATGTGCAGCCCCTCGGGACGGTGGCCGCCAGTGGGTGCGGCCAGGATGGACATCCCGGTCGGAAATCCGCCGGTTGGCACACCTTGTCACTCGTGGCGGGTCGCGGTTCCGCTCCGTTTGGGAGCGCCTGGCCATGGTGGCGTTCCATGATGGACAGCGGCGCGTAAGAATGAATCCATGCTTACTGTACGTGGCCTGCTGGCCGAACCGGGGCTCGGACTGCGCGCGGTGGCGGGCCTGGCGGGCCTGGACCGACCGCTCGCGTCCGCGCACGTCAGCGAGGTGCCCGACCCCGCGCCGTGGCTGCAGGGCGGCGAGCTGATGATGACCACCGGCATGCTGCTGAGCCCGGAGCATGCGGAGGGTTACCTCGGCCGGATCGCGGAGGCCGGGGCCAGCGCGCTGGCGCTCGGACTGGGCGCGGAACTGGCGTTCCAGCAGGCCCCGCAGTGGCTGGCGGAGGCTGCCGACCACTGCGGCCTGCCGCTGCTGGAGGTCCCGCAGCAGACCCCGTTCATCGCGGTCACCAAGGCCGTCTTCGCCCGGCTCGCGGAGGACCAGTACGCCGAGCTGGCCAAGGCGCACGACGCCCAGCGCGCGCTGACGGCCGCGGCGGCGCGCGGCGGCGGTCCCGCGCCGTTGCTGACCGCGCTGGCGCGCTCCACCGAGCGCTGGGTGGTGGTCACCGACCCGCTCGGCCATCCGCTGGTTGCCGAGCCGGCCGCGGCGGCGGAGCGGGCCGGACTGATCGACCCCGAGCTGGAGCGGCTGCGCGCGGCCGGCCTGCGCGGCGGCGCGGTCGTCTCCGGGCCGGAGGGCGAGGTGCGGGCGATGCCGCTCGGGGTGGACCGGCTGCTCGGCTTCCTGCTGGTCGGCGGCCCGAGCGCGCCCGGCACGTACGAGCGCGCGCTCGCTGCGACGGCGGCCTGCCTGCTCTCCCTCGACGCCGAGCGGACGGCCGCGGCGGGACGCCTCGCCCGGGAGGCGCGGGGCGCGGCGCTGCGGCGGTTGGTGACCGAGGAGCTCTCCGCCGAACTGGCGGACGGCCTGCTGCGGGCGGCGCGCGGCGGCGCAGGAGCGGAGGCGGGCGGTCCGTCCGGTCGGCGGCTGCGGATCGGGGCGCTGCACGTGGAGGGCGCGGCGGGCGACAGGGCCCCGTTGCTGGACCGGATCGCGCTGGTCGCGCCGGGCATCGCCGCGTTCGACCTGGCGGACCTGGGTCCGCGATCGGGCGGCGGCTCGGCGGGCGAACCCGTCGCGGCGGTGCTGCTGCCGGAGGAGGGCGACGTCGAGAGCGCGCTGCCGCTCGGCGAGCTCGGCGACATCCGCGTCGGCGTCAGCGCCGCCGTCCGGCCCGAGGAGGGGCCCGCCGCGCTTCGGCAGGCCCGCTACGCGCTCGGCGTCGGCCGCCGTACCGGTACCCGCGTCACGGACGCGGCGGGCGCCGGTAGTTCGGGTCTGCTGCTGTCGCTCGGCGGCCCGACGGTGCTGGCAGGTTTCGCCTCCGCGGTGCTCGACCCGCTGGAGGACATCCTCGACGGCGGCCAGACCCTCCCGACCCTGCGCGCCTTCCTCGACGCCAACGGCGCCTGGGAGGCCGCCGCGGCGGACCTCGGGGTCCACCGCCACACGCTGCGTCACCGGATCCGCCGCATCGCCCAGGCCAGCGGCCGGGACCTGGAGTCCGCGACCGAGCGGATGGACCTGGCCCTGGCCTTCCTGGCCCGCGATCTGGCCGGGGAGTGAGCTGGCCGGTCGAGCGATCTGGCCGGTTCGAGCGATCTGGTGGAGGAGTGATCGGGCCTGTCAGTCCCCGGTGTCAGGATGACGTCCACCAGCGCACCCATCCGTCTTTCCGCCTTCTCCACCGCACGAGAGCGAGCGACGCCATGACGCACCCTGCCGGCTCTGCCCCAGTGGACCTCGTCCATCTCGCAGACGCGGACGGGCACTTCATCGTCCGTATCGCCGGAGAGCCGTCGCCACTGACCAGGCACGACTCGGTGCGCGGGGAGGCACTCGCCTCCGCGAGCTTTGTCGACGCCCGGCTGGACCTCTGGCTGTTCCTGGGGCAATTGGACGAGTGGGAGGCAGGGCTGTGCGAGCTGGTCCCGGGACGGGCAGCCCAGATCGACACAGGTCGCGGGCTGGGTTTCACGCTGCACCTGCACGACAACGGATGGGCGACCGTGTCGCTGCTCGATCCGGAGCGGATAACCCTGGGGCTGGGCTTCCGAGTCGAGGATGGCTGGGTCGAGGACCACCTCGACCGGCTGGAGCAGGTGCGCCGGTTCTGGGCCGGGACGTGACACCCGCTCTACTTCGACGCCGTACGCACGCTGTACGAAATGGAATCCCACTCCTGAACCCCTGTCCGTAATGGACAGGCGCATCGAAGCAGGTCCCTGCCTATCGTTCCCACGAGGCCGAAGCTCCCCGTCCGCCGTCGCGTGGCGGGGTGCGGTGCGGCCGTAACGTGATCGTCCGAAGGAGTGCAGCGCATGCCCTCGTCGCCCTCGTCCGCAACGCCGCCGACCGGCCCCGTGCCCATCGGCCCCGTGGACTCCTCGGCCACCCCCCGCTACGCCGGGCCCGCCACCTTCGCCCGGCTGCCGCGCCGCGACCAGGTCGAGCGGGTCGACGTCGCCGTGGTCGGTGTGCCGTTCGACTCCGGTGTGTCCTACCGGCCCGGCGCGCGCTTCGGGCCGACCGCCGTGCGTGAGGCCAGCCGGCTGCTGCGTCCGTACAACCCGGCCCAGCAGGTCGCGCCGTTCGCCAAGCAGCAGGTCGCGGACTGCGGTGACATCGCGGTCAACCCGTTCGACATCACCGACGCCCTGGCCACCGTCGACGCCGCCGTCAGCGAGCTGCTGGCCGAGGGTGCGAAGCCGATCACCATCGGCGGCGACCACACCATCGCCCTGCCGCTGCTCCGCGCCGTCTCGCGGGTGCACGGCCCGGTCGCGCTGATCCACTTCGACGCGCACCTGGACACCTGGGACACCTACTTCGGCACCCCGACGACGCACGGAACGCCGTTCCGCCGCGCCGTCGAAGAGGGCCTGCTGGACACCGACGCGCTCACCCACATCGGCATCCGCGGCCCGCTCTACGGCGAGGAGGACCTGATCGCCGACGCCAGGCTGGGCTTCGGCATCGTGTCGACGATCGACGTGGCCGACCGTGGCGTCCCCGAGATCGTCGCGGGCGTCCGCGAGCGGATCGGTGACCGGCCGCTCTACGTGTCCGTCGACATCGACGTGCTCGACCCCGCGCACGCGCCGGGCACCGGCACGCCGGAGGCGGGCGGTCTGACGAGCCGTGAACTGCTGGCGATCCTGCGTGGCCTGGCCGGTCTCAACCTGGTCGGCGCGGACGTCGTCGAGGTCGCCCCGGCCTACGACCACGCCGAGATCACCGCGGTCGCGGCCTCGCACACCGCGTACGAGCTGATCTCGTTGCTGGCCCCGCGCTGAGCGGGTCGGTGGGCTGGCCGGTGGGCGGCTCGGCCGAGGAGGATGATGCGGTGACAGAACCGGTGAAGGAATCCAAGGACACCGCAGTGAGGACCACGCGGGTCGCCTGCTGCCAGCTCGCCCCGGTGATGGGCGAGTCGGCGGCCAACCGTGCCGCCACCCTGGCGGCGATCGAGTCGGCCGCCGAGGCCGGGGCGCGGATCGTGGTGCTGCCCGAACTCCCGGTCAGCGGATACGTCTTCGCCGACCCGGCGGAGGCGCTCGCGCTGGCCGAGCCGGTCGACGGCCCGTCCGTCACCGCCTGGGCGGAGGCCGCCGCGCGCCACGACGTGGTCGTGGTCGGTGGCCTCTGCGAGGCGGCCCCGGACGGAACGCTGCGCAACTCGGCCGTCCTGCTGGACCGTTCGGGCCTCCGTGCGGTCTACCGCAAGGTGCACCTGTGGGACGCGGAGAAGCTGTTCTTCACGCCCGGCAACGCGGCCCCGCCCGTAGTCGACACGCCGCACGGCCGGATCGGCGTGATGGTCTGCTACGACCTCGAGTTCCCCGAGTGGGTGCGCAAGCCCGCGCTGGCCGGCGCGGAACTGCTCTGCGCGCCGGTCAACTGGCCCGCCGAGCCCCGTCCGGAGGGCGAGCACCCGGGCGAGGTCGTCCGCGTCCAGGCGGACGCGATGGTCAACCGCCTCCCGATCGCCGTCGCCGACCGCGCGGGCCACGAGCGCGGCGTCGACTGGACCGGCGGCTCGGTCATCGTCGACGCCGACGGCTGGCCCCTCGTCCTGGCCTCGGAGGGCACGGACGCCACCCAGATCCTCATCGCGGACGTCGACCTGACAGCCTCCCGCGACAAGCGCATCAGCGCCCGCAACGACGTCCACGCCGACCGTCGTCCCTGGCTGTACTAGGCCCTCGCTCCACCAGGCCTTGCGGCCGGGCGTTACCCCTTCCCGCTGAGCCGGTGGATCTCCTTCAGTGGGTAGGGGGTCCGTCGGCTCTCGCGCTGGAAGGCGAGGTTGAACTCGGACATCACCGCGGCGATCGGCGCGTGCCGGGTGAGGATCGCAGCGGCCTCCTCTGAGATCCCGGTCGGGAGCTCGCCCCCCGCGAAGGCGCGCACCAGTGCGTACCGCTCCTCGCGGTCCTCCCTCCGGAACCCGTGGAGCGCGGTGACCAGCCAGTTCACCAGGTAGGTGGCGGTGTAACAGCGGTCGTAGGTCTGGTGCCGGGCGAAGAAGTCGGCCTCCTCCCGCGACAGCTCGAACCCGGAGGAGAGGGCGAGGCCGTAGTCCGCGAAGTAGAGACGCTGACCGTCCGTCAGGATGTTCTCGAAGTGCGCGTCGAAGTGGAGCAGCCCGCGGCTGTTCATGAACGAGACGCCGGCTTCCAGCTCCCGCTCCACCATGGCGCAGGCCCGGTCGGCAGCCTCGTCACCCGCCTCGATCTGCGTGCCCAGCCACTGGTGCAGGTTCTGCGGGAGGTACTCCAGGAACAGGGCGATGCTCGCCGAGGACTGCTCAAGCGCCCGGATCCGGCTCCGCACCTGCGCTCCGCCGCCCCAGTAGCTGACGGCCCGTTCGATGTCGGCCAGCTCCTCGGGCAGCGGTGTCGAGTCCGGCAGCACGCGCCAGTGGTACATCAGCGGGAAGCCCTCGTGTTCGGCCGCAAGCACCCAGTTCGTCGTCATGGTGTGCACCGCGAGTTCTCGCCAGGCCCCGAACCCGGGCCCGCCGATGGTGCCGACGCCGTACTGACAGAAGACGGGCAGGTCGAACAGGTTCGCCGTGGACCGGACGTGCTCGGCCTGTCGCTCCAGGTCGGTCAGAGGTATCCGCTTCACGAAGACCGGGGTTCCGGCGACCTCCAGCAGAGCTGACTTCCCGCCGAGGCCGGACCCGATCGGCGTGGCCGCGTCCAGGAGCTCCCGGAGCGCCCGGTCACTGTGCAGAGCCAGGGAGGTGGAGACGGCACCATGGGCGCTCAGCCGCGCACCACGCGACATGTCCGGACACTTCACTGCAGCCTCCCCCTGGGCGCAGACCCCGATTCCGCACCTCTGTGCCGCACCCTAGCCTGAGCGACCGACACGCTGCGGCGGCCTGCGGCCGGGTGACGGGCCGGGCCTGCGCACCGGGGATATCGTGCGAACTGCCCGACCCGACTCGATCCGACTCAACCCGAGCCTGACCCACAACGATCGGAGGAGCGCCCGTGCGCGTCGTCATCGCCGGAGGCCACGGCCAGATCGCCCTGCACCTGGCCCGTGAGCTGGCCCGCCGTGGGGACACCGCGGTCGGCCTGATCCGCAAGCCGGAGCAGGCGGACGACCTCAGGGCTGCGGGCGCGCAGCCCGTCGTGCTCGACCTGGAGCGGTCCACCGTCGAGCAGGTCGCCGCCGTGCTGCGCGAACAGCGGGCCGACGCCGCGCTGTTCGCCGCAGGCGCGGGGCCGGGGAGCAGCGCGGAGCGGAAGTACACGGTGGACCGGGACGGTTCGGTGCTGCTGGCGAGCGCGGCGGAGCTGGCGGGCGTTCGTCGCTTCCTGCAGATCTCCACCATGGGAGCGGGCCACCCGCCGGCGGCGGGATCGGACGACATCTGGGCCGCCTACATCGAGGCCAAGACCCAGGCCGAGGACGACCTGCGTGCCCGCGACCTGGACTGGACCGTCCTACGTCCCGGCCGCCTGCTCGACACCCCGTCCACCGGGGCCGTCACCCTGGCCGGTCCGCCGCTCGCCGGTGGATCCGTCCCGCGCGCGGACGTCGCGCTCGTCCTTGCCGAACTCCTCACCACCGGCGCCGCCGCGCAGCGGACGCTGGAGCTGACGTCCGGCCCGACGCCGGTCGCCGAAGCGGTCCGCGACCTGGGCTGACACCGCACGCCGGCACCGACCGGCGAGCGGCTCGGAGCTGTCGCTGGCATCTGGTAGGACTGGGGGAGCGATGACCCACTCCGAACCTTCCCCCTCTTCGGCTGAAGCCGAGGGCCCCGGCGAGCAGCTCGAACTGATCCGGGCTGAGCTGCGGCGTGCCAAGTCGCGCCCAAAGCCCAAGCCGACGGCGGAGACGCTGCCGGTGGCGCGGGTCGTCGTGGACAAGGGTCTCTCGCATCTCGACCAGTACTTCGACTACTCCGTGCCCGCCCGTCTGGACGCCACCGCACAGCCGGGCGTCCGGGTTCGGGTCCGGTTCGGGGGGCGGGTGGTCAAGGGGCAGGGCCGGCGCGAGGGCGGCAAGCTCGTCGACGGGTACATCGTGGCGCGGCTCGCGGAGAGCGACTTCTCCGGGCCGCTCGCGCCGCTGGCCCAGGTGCTGTCGGAGGAGCGGGTGCTCACGCCCGAGTTGCTCGCCCTCTGCCGCGCCGTCGCCGACCGCTACGCCGGCACGCTCGCCGACGTCCTCCAGCTCGCCGTGCCGCCGAAGCACAACCGGCCCGAGGCCGAGCCCGCACCCGAGCCCCCGCAGCGGCCGGACGCGCCGGAGCCGGGCAGCTGGTCGCGCTACCAGGAGGGCGCAACGTTCCTGCAGGCCCTGGCCGAGGGCGAGTCGCCGCGGGCGGTCTGGTCCGCGCTGCCGGGGCCGACCTGGCCCGACGAGCTGGCCCGCGCCGTCGCGGCGACGCTGGCCTCCGGGCGGGGCGCACTCGTGCTGCTGCCGGACGGGCGCGCCGTCGCACGGGTCGACGTGGCGCTCCAGGAGCTGCTCGGTGAGAACCAGCACGTGGCGCTGACCGCCGAGTTGGGCGCGGAGGAGCGGTACCGTCGCTGGCTCTCCGCGAGCCGGGGCGCGGTGCGGGCCGTCGTCGGTACCCGGGCCGCGATGTTCGCGCCGGTCGCGGACCTCGGCCTGGTCGCCGCCTGGGACGACGGCGACGGTTCGCACAGCGAGCCGCACGCGCCCCAGCCGCACGCCCGCGACGTACTGCTGCTGCGTGCCGCAGAGGCCGGTGCGGCGGTGCTGGTCGGCGGTTTCGCCGTCACCGTCGAGGGCGCACAGCTGCTCCGTACCGGCTGGGCCCGCCCGTTGGCCGCGCCGCGCGCAGAGGTGCGGGCGGCAGCCCCGCTGGTCCGCACCGTCGGCGACCACGACCAGGCCGGCGACGCGGCGGCGCTCGCGGCACGCCTTCCGACGCTCGCCTGGCGGGTCGCCCGGGACGCGCTCACGCACGGGCCGGTGCTGGTCCAGGTGCCGCGTCGGGGCTACGTCCCCAAGCTCGCCTGCGCCCGCTGTCGCGAGCAGGCCCGCTGCGCCCAGTGCGCGGGGCCGTTGGAGGCCCGCGACGCCAGCGGCCCGCTCAGCTGCACGTGGTGCGGGCGTCCCGAGGCCGACTGGCACTGCCGCGAGTGCGGTGGCTTCAAGCTCCGCGCGCAGGTCTTCGGTGCGCGGCGCACGGCGGACGAGCTGGGCCGTGCCTTCCCGTCAGTCCCCGTGCGGACGTCGGGACGTGACGGTGTGTTGACGTCGGTGCCGGGCACGCCGGCGATCGTCGTCTCGACCCCCGGCGCGGAGCCGGTCGCCGAGGGCGGCTACGCCGCAGCGCTGCTGCTCGACGCCTGGGTCCTGCTGGGCCGTCCCGACCTGCGCGCGGGTGAGGAGGCGCTCCGGCGCTGGCTCGGCGCGAGCGCGCTGGTCCGCGGCGCGGAGCAGGGCGGCACGGTGGTGGTCGTCGCGGAGCCGTCGCTCCGCCCGGTGCAGGCGCTGGTCCGCTGGGACCCTGCGGGTCACGCCGCGACCGAGCTCGCCGAGCGCGCGGAGCTCGGCTTTCCCCCGGTCTCCCGGATGGCCTCGGTCACCGGCGCACCGGAGGCGGTCGCGGATCTGCTCGCCCTCACCCGGCTGCCGGAAGGCACGGACCTGCTGGGCCCGGTCGCCGTCCCACCGCCCCCCGCCGCGGGACGCGGCGCGGCGACGACTCCGGAGCGGGTGGACCGCGTCCTCCTCCGCGTCTCCCCGGGCAAGGGCGCTGCGCTGGCAGCCGCGCTCAAGGCTGCGCAGGCAGCGAGGCTGGCCCGGGGGCGTGCTGAACCTGTCCGCGTCCGGGTTGACCCACCGGACATCGGCTGACGCCTGCGCGGCGGGCGCCGTGGGCAGCGGGACGTTGCACCATCAGGGGCGCGGGGCTCTGTTTATGCGCGGCTGCGCCGCGTGGGCGCGACAAGCCACCCACCCACGTGGCACGCCGAACGAGCAGGGCCATCCGCACAGGGTGGTTACTCGCGCGCAGTTGATCAAGCAGAGCCCCGCGCCCCTGATAGTGCAACCACCTGTGGGAGCGCGAAAGCACTTGTTTGTCGCGCTCCCGCGGCGGAGCCGCATATTGGTAGAGCCCCGAGCCCCTGGGTGGTAGCACGATCCCGTCGGTCCGCAAAAGATCTCGTCGCACCCCGAGGGGAACTGCAACTCCCCGTCTGCCCAAGGCCAGGGCGTCAGCCCTGGTAGCGGGGGCCGCCGGACTGGAGCGCGGGGCCGCGGCGGGCGGAGGGGATGGGCGCGCGGGAGAGGCCCTGCGGCGGGAGGGGGATCTCCGCTGCTGCCGGGAGGGGGGACGGTGACGGTGACTCAGCCACCACTGCGGAGGGGACGATCCCGGATGGTTCGTCGTCCATGGGTGATCGTTGCGCCCCGGGCTGGAGCGCCGTGCCGTCGGGTGAACCGCGGCGGACGCCGTACCTGCGGTGGACCGCCTGCTTGGTGACCCCGAGCGCGGAGCCCACCGCGTCCCAGGAGAAACCGAGCGAGCGGTCGAACTCGACCGCCGCCGCGACCAAGCCCTCCACGCTGTCGCGCAGCTCCTGCGCCAGGCGGACGGTCGGCGCGGGGGCGCGGCCGTAGACGACGAAGCCCGCGGCGGTGGTGGGGCGGCGCGGCCGGTAGACGTTGCCCAGCTGAGCGGTGAGGGTGCGCAGCGCATCGACCTGGCGGCGGACTCGTTCGATGTCCCGGACGAGCAGATGGAGGCTGGCCCTGGCGCGGGCGTCGTGCGTGGCGTGGTCGACCATGACGTGTGTGTGGCCTCTCGGACGGCGGTGGGCGGACCGCGAGGGGGAGGTTCTGGCGGTCAATCTCCTTTGACCAACGGGTGAAGTGTCGAATCGGTCACGATCGGGGGCGCGTTCGAGGGCGCGCGCGGCTTGCGTCGCAGTCGTGCAACTCGGGCGTGAGCCCCCCGACGATCGACCTCTAGACTTGTGTTTCTGTGCACGACGCTCCCTGGCCGCGCCCACGACGCGAACGGGACGAGTGTCGCCCCTGCACGCCTCCACCCAGACGACGGGAGTCCGCACGTGGCCGTCCAGCCGATCCGCATCTTCGGCGATCCGGTGTTGCGCATGAAGGCGCAGCCGGTGACCACTTTCGACAAGGAACTGCGCATTCTCGTCAAGGACCTCACCGAGACCATGAAGGACGCGCCGGGTTCCGGTCTGGCCGCCCCTCAGATCGGGGTCTCGCTGCGGGTGTTCACCTACCACGTGGACGGCGAGCTGGGCCATCTGATCAACCCGGTGCTGGACCTGACCGAGGAGCGGCAGGAGGGCGACGAGGGCTGCCTCTCGCTGCCGGGACTGACCTTCGACACCCCGCGTGCCTACGGCGTCGTGGCCAAGGGGTTCAACATGCACGGCGATCCGGTGACCGTCGAGGGCACCCAGATGCTGGCGCGCTGCATCCAGCACGAGACGGACCACCTCGACGGCATCATCTTCATCGACCGGCTGGACCGCGAGCAGCGCAAGGCCGCACTGCGGGCGATCCGCGAGGCCGAGTGGTCCGGGGAGAACGCGCCGCAGGTGCGGGTATCGCCGCACAGCACCTTCGGCCGCGCGATCTGACCCGACCGCCGGCCCAGTCCAGCCCTCAGTCCAACCCTCAGTCCAACGCTGCGGCCCGGCCGGCACCCGCTTCCGCCCGCTCCGAGAAAGGCCCCCATCCCCATGAAGCTCGTCTTCGCAGGCACCCCCGAGGTCGCCGTCCCGTCGCTGGACGCGCTGATCGCCTCCCGGCACGAGGTCGCCGCCGTGGTGACCCGGCCGGACGCCCCTGCGGGGCGCGGGCGCAAGCTGGTGGCCAGCCCGGTCGCGCAGCGCGCGGAGGAGGCGGGGATCGAGGTGCTCAGGCCGGCCAAGCCGCGCGACCCGGAGTTCCTGGAGCGGCTGGCCGAGATCGCCCCGGACTGCTGCCCGGTCGTCGCCTACGGCGCGCTGCTGCCGCAGGTCGCCCTGGACGTCCCGGCACGCGGCTGGGTCAACCTGCACTTCTCGCTGCTCCCCGCCTGGCGCGGCGCGGCCCCGGTGCAGCACGCGGTGCTGGCGGGCGACGAGGTGACGGGAGCGTCGACGTTCCTGATCGAGCGCGGCCTCGACTCCGGCCCGGTCTACGGGACGGTGACGGAGGAAATCCGTTCGGGTGACACGAGTGGGGATTTGCTGGGCCGGTTGTCAGTGTCGGGTGCCAAGCTGTTGGTCGCGACGATGGACGGGATCGAGGACGGTGTCCTGGAGGCGCGTCCGCAGCCTGCGGACGGCGTCACCCTGGCACCGAAGATCAGTGTGGAGGACGCCAGGATCGACTGGCGGGCGCCGGCGCTGCGGGTGGACCGGGTGGTGCGGGGCTGCTCGCCCGCGCCGGGCGCGTGGACGGAGTTCCGGGGCGAGCGGCTCAAGGTCGCCTCGGTGCGGCTGGCGGCGGGGCGCTCCGAGCTGGGCCCTGGCGAGGTGCTGGTGCAGAAGAACACGGTGCGGGTCGGCACGGGCTCGTACGAGATCGAGCTGGGCGAGGTCCAGCCGCAGGGCAAGAAGCGGATGACGGCGGGCGACTGGGCGCGTGGTGCCCGCGTCGAGGCGGGCGAGCGCCTGGGCTGAGGCGGGCGAGCGCCAAGGCAGGCACCGGACTGACGCTGCGTCAACGACCCTGCGTCAACGATGCTGCGTCAGCCGTTGCAGGCGCCGTCCAGCCTGGTGCCTGTCAGGTCCTGGCAGGCGATGAAGCCGTGGCCACGCAGGGCGGCGATCTCGGGGCCGCTGGTGAGGAAGTCGAGGAAGTCCGCCGTCAGCCCGGTGGGCGCGCCGTCGGTGAAGAGGTACTCGGTCGCGACGAACGGATAGCTGCCGTCCTCGACGGACGCGGTGCTCGGGATGTGCCCGTCCACCCCGATCACCTGGACGTCGGGGAAGAACGGCAGCGCGTCCGCCTCCGCGTAGCCGATCGCGTAGGGGTGCGACTCGACGTAGCCGAGCAGGTCCATCGTCGAGTCCTCGGTGCAGTAGCTGTGGGAGCCGCTCGGGTTCTGCACGCCGCAGGGCCGGTTGCCCGCGGGTTCGGGGTCGACGCCGCCGAAGTACGCGTGCGCGAACGCGGTCCGGGTGCCGGAGACGTCGCTGCGGCCCACCGCGAACAGGGAGGGATGTGTGGGGTCGCCCGCGCCGCTGAACAACTGCCGCAGGTCGTCCGCGCTGATGCCGTTCTGGCCGAAGAGATTGGGATAGGTGCTGATCAGCGCGGTGTTGGCGACCAGGGCGTAGGTGACCACCCCGACCGGGCGCGCCGTCAGGCCCGCGTAGCTGTGCTGCGAGCCGGGCAGGCCGTCCGACATGGCGACGCTGCTGCCGCTGCCCGACGTCTCCAGGTCGGCCAGGCCCTTGCCGCTGCCGTCGGCGGTGATCAGCACGGTGGCGTTCGGGCAGAGCTGCCGGTAGCTGTTCCGCGCCTGGTTGACCACGGGGGCGAAGGCCGTGGACCCCTGGAACAGGACGGTCTCGCTCGCGCAGGCCGCGCTGGGCGTGAGTGCGCTGTTGGCGAGCCGGACGCCGATCACCACGCCCGCCGCCAGGACCGCGAGCGCCACCGGCAGCGCGACGTACCAGAAGCGGGTGGGCCGTCGGTCGTGGCGGACCAGTCCGCCCTCGCGGATGCCGAAGGCGGGCTCGACCTCCATGTCCAGGCCGCGGTCACCGGAGAGCAGCAGGGTCAGCTTGAACCCGGTGCCCGGGTTGAGTGAGAACGGCGGAAGCTGGATCCGGTTCTGCGTCCGCGGGTCCACCGTGCTGTCGGCGCCCTGGGCCTTGACGTCCTCGTGGAGCCGGTCAGGGTCCCGGATCTTGTAGCCCTTGATCTTCCGGTTGACGAAGGCGAAGGAGAGCGGCGTCTCCCAGTACTCCTTGAGGAACGACTGCCGGCTCGGGTTGCTCACGTCGAGGATCACCAGGCTGCCGTCGCTGATGTCGGTGCCCTGGTAGGTGATCTCCCACTTGTCGGCGCCCTTGTTGACCTCCTCGTCGTACAGCACCGACCAGGACAGCTCGCGGGGCGGATGCCAGTTGCGCCACAGCAGCCCCGCCACGGTGGTGATCGCCGCGACCAGGAGCGCGCCGAGCACCGCCTTGCTGTCGATGATGGAGTTCAGCCATCCCATGTCGTCCCCCGTCCCCGCCCGCACGTGCCCGCCCGGTCCCGGCACCGCTTTTGTCTTGTGCGCACGAAGATGACAAGGACGGGCGGCCGGAACAGAGCCGTCCCGTGTCGTCAGGGTGAAGCGCATGCGACCGCTGGTGCGGGAGCGGCACAGATCTGGCATTCCCTCAGGCGGCCCCGCAGCTGATCCCGTAGCCGGCCCTCGGCGCCGTCCCGGCGCGGAGGAGAGGCCCGTCATGCGGCATGATGGAACCGGTTCCTGCCCGTCTGCCCCCGCCCCCGCCGCAACGGCTGTCGGTCGGCCGTCGGCGCGGAAACCGGATAACGACCGCAGCACTTTCAGCACCGTCACGTAAGGCCGACGCACATGAGCACCCCGCCCCGCCCCGCGAATCCTGCGAAGAAGCGCCCGTACCGCAAGCCCGCGCAGGACCCGGCCCGACGGCTGGCCTTCGACGCCCTGCGTGCCGTCGACGAGCGCGACGCCTACGCCAACCTGGTCATGCCCGCGCTGCTGCGCAAGGCCGAGCAGGACGTGAACTTCACCCGCCGTGACGCGGCCTTCGCGACCGAGCTCGTCTACGGCACGCTGCGGATGCGCGGCAGCTACGACGCGATCATCGCCGCCTGCGTGGACCGCCCGCTCGGCCGGATCGACCCGCCGGTCCTCGACGTCATCTCGCTCGGCGCGCACCAGCTGCTGGCCACCCGCATCCCGACCCACGCCGCCGTCTCCGCGACCGTCGACCTGGCCCGTACCGTGTTGACGGACGGACCGGCCAAGTTCGTCAACGCGGTGCTGCGCAAGATCTCCCAGCACGATCTGGACACCTGGCTGGAGCAGGTCGCCCCGCCCTACGAGGACGACGCGGAGGAGCACCTCGGTGTGCTCCACTCGCACCCGCGCTGGGTGGTCTCCGCGATGTGGGACGCGCTCGGCGTCTGGCAGCCGGAATCCGCCGGGCGTACGGCGATGGAGCAACTGCTCGCCGCCGACAACGACCGCCCCGCCGTCACGCTGGTCGCGCGCCCGGGCCGATCCACCGTCGCCGAGCTGCGCGAGGCGCTCGACGAGGACGCGACGGAGCCCGGACGCTGGTCCCCCTACGCGGTCCGGCTGGCCGAGGGCGGCGACCCGGCCGACCTCAACGCGGTGCGTGAGAACCGCGCCGGTGTCCAGGACGAGGGCAGCCAGCTGGTCGCCGCCGCCCTCGCCGCTGCGCCGCTGGAGGGCGGGGCGGACCGGGTCTGGCTGGACGGCTGCGCGGGCCCCGGCGGCAAGGCCGCGCTCCTCGCCGCGCTCGCTGCGGAGCGGGGCGCCGCGCTGGTCGCCTCCGAGGCCCAGCCGCATCGCGCGCGCCTGGTCGCGCGCGCCTTGGAAGGCAACCCCGGCCCGTACGCGGTGATCACCGCCGACGGCACGCGCCCGGCGTGGCAGCCCGGCAGCTTCGACCGCGTCCTGGTCGACGTCCCCTGCTCGGGCCTCGGGGCGCTCCGCCGCCGCCCCGAGGCTCGGTGGCGCCGCCGCCCGTCGGACGTCGCGAACTTCAACCCGTTGCAGCGCGCGCTTCTTCGCTCCGCGATCGACGCGACACGGCCCGGCGGTGTGGTCGGTTACGCGACCTGCTCGCCGCATCTCGCTGAGACGCGGATCGTCGTGAACGACGTCCTCAAGGGACGTGACGACGTGGAGTGGATCGACGCGCGGCCGTTGCTGCCCGGAGTGCCGGACCTGGGGGAGGGGCCGGACATCCAGCTTTGGCCGCATCTCCATGGCACCGATGCCATGTATCTGGCGTTGCTCAGGAAGAAGTAGTTCTCAACAAGGGGACGTTGCAACTCCCCAGGAGCGCGGCCCTGGCGAGGTGCAACGTCCCCTTGTCGTAAGCCGTACGGCATGATGGGCAGGAGATCGTCTACCCGAGAGTGCGTGAGATGCCCCAGATCTGTCCCAGCATCCTGTCCGCCGACTTCGCCCGCCTTGCGGCGGAGGCGGAGGCCGTACGCGGGGCCGACTGGCTGCACGTGGACGTGATGGACAACCACTTCGTGCCGAACCTGACCCTGGGCCTGCCCGTCGTGGAATCCCTGCGCAAGGCCACGGACATCCCGCTCGACTGCCACCTGATGATCGAGGACCCGGACCGCTGGGCCCCGCAGTACGCGGAGGCGGGCGCGGGGTCGGTCACGTTCCACGTCGAGGCCGCCAGCGCGCCGATCCGGCTCGCGCGCGACCTGCGTGCCCTCGGTTCCCGTGCCTCGATGGCGCTGCGGCCCGCGACGCCGATCGAGCCGTACGAGGACCTGCTGCCCGAGCTGGACATGCTGCTGATCATGACGGTGGAGCCCGGGTTCGGCGGACAGTCGTTCCTCGACATCATGCTGCCCAAGATCCGCCGGACCCGGCAGCTGATCGACCGTCATGGCCTGCAGCTCTGGCTCCAGGTGGACGGTGGCGTCTCCGCGTCCACCATCGAGCGCTGCGCCGACGCCGGCGCGGACGTCTTCGTCGCCGGGTCCGCCGTGTACGGTGCGGACGACCCGGCGGCGGCCGTCGCCGCACTGCGGGGGCAGGCGCAGGCCGCAACGGAGAGCGCGCCCTGGGTTCGCGCGCTCTGACGGCAACTGCTTGTAGCTAGCTACAATCCCATATGGATGATCCTCTAAGGCGCTGCCGGTTTTTCGGCCGATGCCTTGGAGCGTTGTGCCATGAACCGGAGTTCACAGATCCGTACGCTGGAGTCATGCGGTTCTTGAATCCCGGCACGGGTGCGCTGGACGATCGTCCCTCCGTTCCTTACGACCTCACGTACGACGACGTCTTCATGGTCCCCAGCCGTTCTGCGGTCGGTTCCCGCCAGGCGGTGGACCTGTCCAGCCACGACGGGACCGGGACCACGATCCCGCTGGTCGTGGCCAACATGACCGCGGTGGCCGGTCGCCGGATGGCCGAGACCGTGGCCCGCCGCGGCGGCCTGGTCGCCATCCCGCAGGACATCCCGATCGACGTCGTCTCCGATGTCGTCGCCTGGGTCAAGCAGCGCCACCTGGTCCACGACACCGCCGTGACGCTCGCGCCCGGCGCGACCGTCGGCGAGGCGATGTCGCTGCTGCACAAGCGTGCCCACGGCGCGCTGGTCGTGGTCGAGGACGGCAAGCCGGTCGGTGTGGTCACGGAGGCCGACTGCAAGGGCGTGGACCGCTTCACCAGCCTCTCCGCCGTGATGACCAAGGAGCTGCTGCTCCTGGAGGAGGGCATCGACCCGCGCGACGCGTTCGAGCGCCTCTCCGGTGCCCACCGCAAGCTGGCGCCGGTCGTCGACTCCCGTGGTGACCTGGTCGGCATCCTCACCCGCAAGGGTGCACTGCGGGCCACCCTCTACCGCCCCGCCGTCGACGCCGACGGCAAGCTGCGGATCGCCGCGACCGTCGGCATCAACGGCGACGTGGCCGGCAAGGCCAAGTCGCTGCTGGAGGCCGGGGCCGACGTGCTGGTGGTCGACACCGCGCACGGCCACCAGGAGTCCATGATCAATGCGCTGCAGGCGGTGCGCGGTCTCGACCCGCAGGTGCCGATCGTCGCGGGCAACGTCGTCTCCGCGGTCGGCGTGCGCGACCTGGTCGAGGCGGGCGCTGACATCCTCAAGGTGGGCGTCGGCCCCGGTGCCATGTGCACCACCCGGATGATGACCGGCGTCGGTCGCCCGCAGTTCTCCGCTGTGCTGGAGTGCGCCGCCGAGGCGCGCCGCCTGGGCAAGCACGTCTGGGCCGACGGCGGCGTCCGCCACCCGCGCGACGTCGCGATGGCGGTGGCCGCCGGTGCGTCGAACGTGATGATCGGCTCCTGGTTCGCCGGGACCTACGAGTCGCCGGGCGACCTCCAGACCTCGGCCGACGGTCGCCAGTACAAGGAGAGCTTCGGCATGGCCTCCGCGCGCGCCGTGCGCAACCGGACCGCCGAGGAGTCCAACTACGACCGCGCCCGCAAGGCGCTGTTCGAGGAGGGCATCTCCACCTCGCGGATGTTCCTCGACCCGGCGCGTCCGGGCGTCGAGGATCTGATCGACTCGATCATCGCGGGCGTCCGCTCCTCCTGCACCTACGCCGGTGCGGACTCGTTGGAGGACTTCCACCAGAAGGCGATCATCGGCGTCCAGAGCGCCGCCGGTTACGCGGAGGGCAAGCCGCTGCACGCCAGCTGGTAGGCCGATCACTGTTCCTCAGAGCCGCTGTCTGCTGACTCCCGCCAGGGGAGTGAGCAGGCAGCGGCTCACCATTCCGGTGGAGCGGTCCAGCGCGGCTGCCGCTGCGGCGAAGGCCTCGGGGTGGTCGCGCAGCTCCCACAGCATCCGGGCCGAGGCCCAGGCGGCGTCCCGCGCGGCGTCGATGCTCCACGAGCCGAGCAGGTGCAGCAGCGGGTCGGTGACGTCCAACTCCTGCGGCAGCGGCAGCAGTTCCTCGCGGATCCGGTCCTCGACGGCGGCCAGCACGTCGTTGATCCGGTGGAAGTCCACGGCCAGGTCGTCGGGCGTGCACCCCAGCGACGCGCACGTCTCGACGACCGAGAGCGGCAGGTCGTGCTCGATATGGCTGTTGATGCCCGACAGGGCGAACTGCACCGGCAGGATGTCCGGGTGGTGGCGCAGGTCCAGCAGTGGCCGCCAGCAGGCGGGCGGCGCGGACGCGTCGGCGGCGAGCGCGCCCAGGAAGCGGTCGGCGAAGAGGGTGGAGAGCCGCGCCACGTCGACGGGTGATCGGAACCAGCCCTCGTCGCCGAGGCGGTCGGTCACCGCGTCCGTCACCTGCAGGTACACCTCGCCGAAGACGCCCACCCCGTCCCCGGGCGGAAGGCCGCCGGTGGCGTCACCGATCCGGGCCGCCACGACGGTGACGGCGTCGGCGGGCGCGGTGCTCGGTTCGACGGCGCCCTTGGGCCCCGTGGTGTCCGTGGCGTCCAGGGTGTCCATGGCGCAAGCGTGCCAAGCCGGTGCGGTGGTGGGCGATCCGCCAGGCGGGTGGTCCGTGTCAGGGCGTGCCCGTAGGGTGGCTGAATGATCGTCATCGCGCAGCTGAGCGACCTCCACATCGACGCCGGACGCCGCAGCGCGGCCCGGACCCGCGCCGTCATGCGGTACCTGGACCGGCTGCCCTACGACCTCGACGCGGTGGCGGTCACCGGTGACATCGCCGACCACGGCGCGCCCGACGAGTACGCGCGGGCGCGCACGCTGCTGACATCCCGGCACCCGGTCCTGGTCTGCCCCGGCAACCACGACGCGCGCGGCCCGTTCCGGCGGGTGTTGCTGGGTGAGCCGGAGCAGGGGGCGGAGACAGATCCCGAAGCAGACCGCGCGCCGGTCAACCGGGTGCTGGAGACCGAGCGGTTCGTCCTCGCGCTCTGCGACTCCTCCGTCCCGGGCGAGCATCACGGGCGGCTCGACGACTCCACCCTCGCCTGGCTCGACGGCGTGCTGACCCGGAGCCGGCCCGAGCTCCCCGTCCTGGTCGGGTTCCACCACCCGCCGGTCGTCGTGCACAACTCCTACGTCGACCACATCCGGCAGGTCGACGAGGAGCGCCTGGCCGAGCTGGCGGAGCGTCACCCGAACCTGCTCGCCTTCCTTGCCGGGCACGCCCACACCCCGGTGGCGACCACCTTCGCCGGACGCCCGCTGCTGGTCGCTCCCGGCGTCGTCTCCACGCTCCGGCTGCCCTGGGAGCACGGCCCGAGCGGCTCCGGCCAGGACGGCGCCGTGCACGAGGAACTGCCGCCCGCCCTGCTCTTCCACGTCATCGGCGACGACGGACGGCTGACGACGCACTACCGCTGCGTCGTCTGAGCCCGTTCGAAGCGGGTCACAGCGCTCCGGCGTCGCGGGCGGTCCAGACGGACGGGTGGACCGGACGCCAGCCCAGCTCCTCGCGGAGGGACAGGTTGTCGGCGATGCCGTCCCACGGGTCTGTGACCGGGTTGTCCGCGTTGGCCGACGGGAAGGTGGTGCCGTTGAGCCGGTGCAGGTCCCAGGCGGTGACCGGGGCGTCGTCGGCGGCGTTGTAGGTCCGGCCCTCGATGCCCGGCGTGCGCAGCGCCCGGTACAGGGCCTGGCCCACATCGGCGTGGTGCACCATCTGCAGGCGCCGGTGGGCCGGCCAGTCCGCGATGAAGCGACCGACCTGCTCCAGATGCGGGTCGCCCTCGCCGTAGACGAAGGCGAGGCGGACGGTCACCAGCGGCAGCCCGTCCAGCGCGCGCAGCCCCGCCTCCGCCTCCGCCTTGGAGGTCGGGTAGACGCCCCAGGCCGCGTCGGGCGCGGGGACGTCCTCGGGGTGCGCCGGGCGGCCGTGGCCGGGGCCGTAGACGAGGTTGGTGCTCGTCTGCACGAAGCGCCGCACTCCCGCGTCGCGCGCTTCGCGTCCGAGGGCGATCGCGGCGTCCCGGTTCACCGCCCAGGCCTCCTCGTCGGGCACGCCACGGAACGCCGCCGCCACATTGACCACCTGGTCGACCCCGGCCAGCGCCTTGGCCCGGTCCGCCTCCTCGCGCAGATCCCCGAGAACCACCTCGGCGCCCATTCCGGCGAAGGCCGCCCCGCGCTGCTCGTCCCGCACCAGCACCCGTACGGTCTCCTCCGCGCCCGCCCACTGCGCCAGCCGGGGTACGAACCTCCGTCCGACCTGCCCCGTCGCGCCGGTCACCAGAATCGTGGTCATCGTCGTCACCTTCCCGCTCTCGGTTCCTGTTCCCGTTCCCGTTCCCGTTCCCGTTCTTGTTCCGGGTACCAGCCTGCGACCTGCGGAACGGGCGTGGGAGAGACCTGCTGATCGGGGGACCGGCGATCCCTGGTTGTGCCGGACCCGAGCGACGACCATGGAGGCATGGACCGTAGAGAACGCACGGACCGAGCCGCGCTGGCCGACTTCCTGCGCCATGCCCGGACCCGGCTGGCACCGGCCGACGTCGGCCTGCCGGACGGTGCCCGTCGGCGCACGCCCGGCCTGCGGCGCGAGGAGGTCGCCTCACTGGCCGGGATGTCGGTCGACTACTACACGCGGCTGGAGCAGCAACGCGGTCCGCAGCCGTCCCCGCAACTGCTCGCCTCGCTGGCGAGGGCGCTGCGGCTCAGCGAGGACGAGCGCGACCATCTCTTCCACCTGGTCGGCCACGCGCCGCCGCGCACGACGACGGTCGCCGACCACGTCCGTCCGGGGCTGCTGCTGATCCTGGACCGGCTGTGGGACGTCCCGGCGGCGGTGCACTCGGCGCTCGGCGACGTGCTCGTGCAGAACCCGATGGCCAAGGCGGTGTGGGGCGACATCGACACGGGCGACCCGGAGGCGCGCAACCTGTTCTGGCGCTGGTTCACCGAGCCCGGTTTCCGGGACCGGAGCCCTGAGGACGAGCATGACCGTCTGTCCCGCGCCCACGCCGCGCACCTGCGCGCGGTCGCCACGGCCCGCCCGGACGACCCGCGTGCCCAGCGGCTGGTGCGGCGACTGCTGGCGGCCTCACCGGAGTTCGCCCGGCTCTGGGCCGACCACGACGTGGCGGTGCGCCGGAGCGACGTCAAGACCGTCCTGCACCCGGTCGTCGGCGCATTGGAGCTCAACTGCGAGATCCTCGTCGACGACGGCGGCGACCAGCGTCTCCTCGTCCACACGGCGAAGCCGGGCAGCGTGACGCAGGAACGCCTGGAACTGCTGCGCGTCATCGGCCTCCAGGACCTCACCCGCCCGGAGCCGACATCCGGCGGACGCGCGTAACTACCTGCCTGCGTCAGCCGGGTGATGAGAGACTCCCGGGGTGACAGGTGCGGTTGAGGCCACGATCGAGGCGCGGATCGCGCGCATGGCGCGGCAGTTGACGGAGGTTCACGGTGTCGTCGGGGTGATGCTCGGCGGCAGCCGGGCGCGTGGCGAGGCCCGGCCCGAGTCGGATTGGGATCTCGGCGTCTACTACCGCGGCACACTCGACCTGGACGCCCTGCGCGCGCTCGCGGCTGAGGCCGAGCCGCGCGCCGAGGTGCCGGGCGATGAGGTGGCGGGTCCGGGTGGCTGGGGGCCGTGGGTGAACGGCGGTGCCTGGCTGACGGTGGACGGCGTCCCGGTGGACTGGATCCTGCGCGATGTCGACCGGGTCCGCCGGATCTGGGACGACTGCCGCGCGGGCCGCTACGAGGTGGGCATCCAGCCGGGCCACCCGCTCGGCTTCTGGTCGCCCTGCTACCCGGGCGAGGTCGCGCTGGGACGCGTACTGGCCGACCCCTTCGGCGAGTTGGCCGCGCTGCGGGCCGAGACCCGCGACTACCCGGAGCCACTCCGGCAGGCCCTGTGCGACGCGGCGTGGGAGTCGGAGTTCCTCTGCGCCAATGCCCGCAAGTCCGCGGCGCGCGGCGACGTGCTGCACACCTCCCTCTGCCTGAGCCGCGCGGTCGGCGTGCTGACGCAGTCGCTCTTCGCCCATGCCCGGCGCTGGTACCTCAACGAGAAAGGGGCCTTCGCCGTGGCCGCGACGCTGCCCGCCGCGCCGCCGGACTTCGCCGACCGCGCCGCCCGACTGCTCGGCGCTGCGGGCACGACCGGGGAGCTGCTGACGGCGACGATCGCCGAGGCGGAGGAGTTGGTCGCGGACGTGCGGGAGCGCCTGGCGAGCAAGGACTGACGGGCAGTCAATGAGGAGGGAGTAGGGAAGGATGCGTCAGGAACGAGAACGGGCGCTGACGCTGCTGCGGCAGGCGGGTGCGGAGACGATCGACCACCCGGGCGGGACGCTCCTCGCCCACCTGGGCCGCGTCGACGCGCTGCTGACCTCCTGGGGCGCTCGTCCAGACCTGGCTCTCGCCGGTCTGTGTCATGCCTTCTACGGCACGGACGAGTTCCCGGTCGCCCTGCTCCCGCTCGACCGCAGGGCGGAGCTGGTGGCGGCGATCGGCACGGGCGCCGAGGAGCTCGTCCACTTCTACGCCTCCTGCGACCGCAAGGCCTCCTACCACGGCCTGACGGACGGGACCGCGCCGTTCGTGGACCGCTTCACCGGCCGCGCGACCTTCCCAGACCTCTCCGCCCGCCGCGACTTCGCCGAGCTGACCGCCGCCAACGAACTGGACGTCCTCGCCGCCAGCGCCGACATGCGCGCCCGTCACGGTGCGTCCCTGCGCAGCCTCCTCACCCGCTGGGTGCCGCTGCTGTCGCCTGCGGCTCGTGCCCACTGCGCGACGGTGCTCGGCGTGAACGAGTAGGCCAGGCAGGATCAGTCGAACCGCACCGCGTCGCCGACGCGGACCTGACCTGGGCGGATGACCTGCGCGTACACGCCCGCGCAGGGTTCGGGGCCCATCGTGTCGAGGGGGACGACCCGGTTGTGCGCGGCGAGGACGCGGAGCGCGGCGGTGTCGCGGGGCAGGTCGCCGTGGGCGAGGGTGGGGACGGCACAGCGCGGGGTGCGGGCGATGATGCGCAGGAGCGGGGAGTCCGGGCGGTCGCCGATGCGCAGGCCTCGGCCGAGCCAGTCGTTCTCCACGAATCCCTGCGGACCGCCGTCGGACGCGGGGCGGGTGCGGAGGACCAGGTTCGGCCGGTAGCGCTCGACCTCGACGCTGCCGCGCCGGCTCAGCGCGGCGATCCGGTCCAGCGTTGCGGTGGTGATCAGGTGCAGCGGTGCGAAGTCCACGAAGGTGCGGGGCGCGTCCGGCGGGAGGCCCGCGCCCAGGCGGCCGAGGTCGACCGTGACGTCGGCCTCGACGCCGCCGGCGAGCACCTCGTCCGGGCGGGCGCGGTCCAGGCTCGCGTCCGTCGGAGGAGTGTCGGTCAACGTGACCGCGCGGCCCAGGACGGCGGAGAGCCGGGCGCTCGACTCCCGTGCGGTGCTGGGCAGGTGTGAGCCGTCGGGAAAGGCGATGTGCACCTGGTCGGTGGCGGTGGACGCGGCGAGTGTCAGCGCCGCGCGCCACAGCCGGGGGTGTTTGGCGCTGACGACCTTTCCGGTCTCCCGGTCGAGCAGGGCCAGCCGCCGGTCGCCCTCCAGACCCGAGGCCGAGAGCCGTGCCTGCGGGACGGCCTCGCCGAGCAGGGACTTGACCGGGTGGCGCCGGAGCTGCGCCACGGTGGCGATCACGTCGGCAGGGACGTCGGGCTGATCACGGCTCATCTGCGGCAGTCTGGCGGGTGAGCGGCGTCTCGACCACCGAAATTGTCGCTCGCAGGCGGAGGACGGAGGGAGAATCGGCCTGTGGGAAAGACCTATGAGCGTATCGACGGCAGGCTGCGCACCTTTATCGAGGCGCAGCACATCTTCTTCACCGCGACCGCGCCGCTCGCCGGCGACGGCACCATCAACCTGTCGCCCAAGGGGCTGACCGGCTCGTTCGCCGTGATCGACGAGCGGACGGTCGCCTACCTCGACTTCGCGGGCAGCAACGCCGAGACCGTCGCGCACCTGCGCGAGAACGGCCGGATCACGCTGATGTGGTGCGCCTTCGACGGGCCGGCGAACATCGTCCGCGTCCACGGGCGCGGGGAGCCGGTCTTCCGGGACGACCCGCGCTGGTCGGAGCTGCTGGGCCACTTCCCGGACATCGACCCGACGCGGCACGGGCTGCGCGCGATCGTCGTCGTCCACGCCGAGCTGGTCCGGGACACCTGCGGCTACGCCGTGCCGTTCATGAGCTACGACGAGGACCGCACCCTGCACGGGTCGCGCTTCGAGCGCGAGACGGACGAGAGCCTGGACGCGTACTTCCACAAGAAGGAGTACATCGAGCACAGCATCGACGGCCTCCCGGGGCTGCCGCTGCCGCTCCCGGCGCTCCCTGTGCTGCCCGCGCGGGAGGCGTAGGGCGCTCGGCCGAAGGCGGCGGGATAGGCTCGCCTGCGAAGAGAAGCCCGACCGATCCCGCCCGCGAACGACAGGACGAACGCCCGTGTACGCCGTGCCCCTCGCCCCCGATGCCGAGCTGCGCCCGCTGGAGCCGTGGCAGGCCGAGGAGTTCCTGGCGCACATCGACCGAGCCCGCGCCAACACCGACCCGTGGATCCCCTGGGCCACCCGCACCACCGACCTGGCGTCCGCCCGCGCCACGCTCCAGAGCTACGCCGACAAGCAGGCCGCCGACGGCGGTCGGCTCTACGGGATCTGGCGGGCCGGGGTGCTGGTCGCCGGCGTGATGTTCGTGCAGTTCGACGCGGCGGCGGGCAACTGCGAGATCGGTGTGTGGGCCGAGCCCGCCGGACAGGGCCACGGGCTGATCACGGTCGCGGTGCGCCGCCTGATCGCCTACGCCTTCGAGGAGCGCGGGATGCACCGCATCTCCTGGTACACCTCCCCCGCCAACCTCCGCAGCCAGGCGGTCGCGCAGCGCGTCGGCATGTCCCTCGACGGGACGCTCCGCGAGCAGTTCCTGTACAACGGCGTTCGTCAGGACAGTCAGGTCTGGTCGCTGCTGGCTCGGGAGTGGCAGTCCTCTCGTTCTTGACTTCTCCATCTCCGGCCGCCACCGTACCGCCTGACGATCCATCAGAACCCGTTGCCCGCTGACCGCACACAGCCGAGCGCGGCCCGTCAGGAGGGGTACCGATGGAAAAGCCGGTGGAAGAACAACAGTCGCACGCGCCCGTCTTCAGCCGCCGGATGCTGCTCGGCGCAGGCGCCGCAGCGGCGTTGGCGACGGCGGTGCAGTGGACCCCGTTCGGCCGGATCCCGGCGGCGAGCGCGGCCACGACCATCCCCGCGCCGCCGCAGTTCCCGGCGGGGATCCCGCTGTACCAGCAGACCTTCCAGAACTGGTCCGAGGAGATCACCGTCGAGGGCCTGTGGACGGCGTCCCCCGGCAGCGCCGCCGACGTGCTGACGCTGGCCAACTGGGCGCACGCCAACGGCTGGCGGCTGCGCGCACGGGGCGGCGGCTACAGCTGGTCGCCGCTGGTCGCCTCGCCGGGGACGCCCGCCAGAGTGCTGATGGTCGACACGACGACGTCGCTGACCAACATCACCGTCAATGCAGGGAGTCCTGCAAGCGTCACCGTGCAGCCGGGCGCGACCATGGACAACGCCCTCGGCACGCTCAAGAACGCGGGCCTGGGCCTGACCGGCTTCCCGGTCCTCGGCGCGTGCACGGTCGGCGGCGTACTGGCCAGCGGCGGACGCGGTACCGGCGTGCCCGCGGTGGGGGAGACTCCGCTGTCCGGCCACACCTACGGCTCCGTCAGCAACCTGATCATCAGCCTGACGGCCGTGGTCTGGGACGCCGGTCAGGGCGCGTACGTGCTGAAGACCTTCCAGCGCACCGATCCGGAGATCCAGGCGCTGCTGGTCAACCTGGGACGGATCTTCGTCACCGAGGCGACGCTCCGCGTCGGAGCGGACCAACGGCTGCGCTGCCAGAGCTGGTTCAACGTGACCGCCGCGGACCTCTTCGCGCCGCCCGCCTCGGCGGGGTCGCAGTCACTGGCCTCGTACGTCGCGCAGTCGGGGCGCGTGGTGTGCATCTGGTTCCCGTTCACCTCCTCGCCCTGGCTGCGGATCTTCACGCCGACGCCGAGCCAGCCCTGGGTCTCCCGGGCGGTGACCGGCCCGTACGACTTCACCTTCAACGACATCGTGCCGAAGAACGTCTCCGACCTGCTCTCGGAGATCGTCGCGGGCGACGCGTCGGTGACCCCGACCTTCACGGCGGCGCAGATGGACGCGATCAGCGCGGGCCTGGTCGCCACCGACACCTGGGACATCTGGGGCTGGTCCAGCGACGTGCTGCTCTACGTCCGGCCGACCACGCTGCGGATCACCTCGACCTGCTGCAACGTGGTGACCACGCGCGCCAACGTGCAGCAGGTGGTGAGCGACTTCTACGCCGAGTACAGCGCCAAGCTGGCGTCGTACGCGGCGCAGGGCCTCTACCCGATGAACGCGCCGCTGGAGATCCGGGTCACCGGGCTCGACCAGGCCGCCGACTGCGGCGTCCCGGGCGCGCTCGGCGCGCAGCTCTCGCCGCTGCGGACCCGACCCGACCACCCGGAGTGGGACACGGCGGTCTGGTTCGACATGACAACGGTGCCGGTCACACCCGGCTGCCACCAGTTCATGGGCGAGATGGAGCAGTGGTTCCGCAGCCACTACACCGGCTCGTACGGGGCGGTCCACAACGAGTGGCCCAAGGAGTGGGCCAACACCCCCTCCGGCGCCTGGACCGACACGACCGCGATGAGCGGCGCGATCCCCGCCTCCTACACCGACGGCCAGGCGGCAGGGGACGGTTGGGACGCTGCGGCGGCGACCTTCGCCGCGCTGGACCCGAACGGGGTCTTCGGCGGCCCGCTGCTGGACCAGCTGTCGCTCTGAACGGGCGGGGCAACGCTCAGCTCTCAGCGCACGGCTCTCGGCGCACGGCTTTCAGCGCACGGCGACGAGACGGGCGTCGACGACGATGTCGGAGGTGTCCGAGCTGCTGGAGGTGACCAGGCGGAGCTCGGGGGCGGTGGCGCTGTTCGTGACGTTCTTGGCGTTACCGGCGTTACCGGCATTCCCGGCGTAGGGACCGACGGCGTCCACGGAGAAGACGGCGGTGCGCCCGTCCTGGCGACGTACCTCGATCTGGTGGCCCGTGCGCAGGGAGCCCAGCTGGGAGAGGACCATCAGGGCGTTACCGGGCTGCCCCGGTGCGACGCCGTCCTTGTACCACCCGGCGACCTCGGGAATCCTGTCGCCCGGAGTAGCCGGGGCGCTCGGGGCGGCCGGGGCGGAGAGCTCGCCGGAGCGGTCCAGCCCCAGGGGCGCGACGGGGGCGGCGAGCCCGATCGCGGGGATCGTGATCCGGGTCGGCGGGCTCCAGGCCAGCGGCAGCAGCATGGGCGCCGGCGGACGGGTGGGCGCGAGCGAGGTGGACGCGTACGGGTGGGACGCGGAGCCGCGCCCGGTGCTGGGGGCGGCCTGCGCGGCTACCCGCGTCGGCGGATGAGCGGTGCGGGTGCCGTCCCACATCATCCACGCGCTGAGCAGGAACGGGAGCAGCAGCGCGACGAGCATCCGGCGGCTGCGCCGTGCGTTCGGAGCGGGGGCGGGTTCGGAGGGTCGAAGGTCGTCGTCCTGGTCCAGCGGGTCGTCGTAGAACCTCATGCGGGTGGCTTCGCTTTCGGCTGCGCGCGGGAGCGATCGTGCGGATCCAGCATGTGAAGGATTGTCAGATTTATCGGTTCTGAAAACGGCCCCACGTGACACCACCCGTTCGGCTGCGCACTCCACGACCTCGGCTCCGCCGCCCTGCGTCTGCCCGCAAGGCGGCGGACGCGGGCGATTAAGGTACTGAGTGCTGCCTGACGAGCCGGCCGTGACCTGTGGGGGCGCTCCTCGTGAACGATGTGGTGCTGCGCGGACCCGCCCGGTCCGGCGGCGAGGACGTGCTGCCCCAGGCGGTGAGCGTGGGGCGGGCCGAACTGCTGCTGCCCGCGCGGGCCCGCCGTCCGGAGACGCTGATCCGCTTCGTGCTGGGCCTGGTGTTCATCGCGTTGACGCTGCTGGTGGCCGAGGCCGCGCACGACACCATGGGCGGCCTGGAACTGGACGCGACCCGCGGGGCCGGGCAGGCGCCGCGCCTGCTGCTGGCGCTGGCCGGGTCCTTCGCCAGCACCGCCGTCGTGCTGGTGCCGACGGCCTTCGCCGTCTCTCAGCTGCTGCGGCACGGGCGTCGGCGCGTCCAGGACGGGCTGGTCGCCGCCACTATCGCGTTCGGGCTCAGCATGACGCTGAACCTCTGGTACTCGGAGCTGTTTCCGCAGGCGATCGTGTCCGTGCTGACCCCGCCCGAGGCGGCCTCGCCGTTCGACGGGCCGCTGCTCGCGCTCTCCGTTCCGGCCATCGCCTTCATGACGGCTGCCGGGGTGGCCCACCGTCCGCAATGGCGGTTCGGCCTCGACGTCGTGGTCGCCTTGAACGTGCTGACCGCGCTGGTGAGCGGCTACGCGGACGCGCTGTCGGTGCTGCTGTCGCTGCTGCTCGGCTGGACGACCGCGCACGGCACGGCGTACGCGATGGGCTCACCGAACGTCCGCCCGAACGTGGAGCTGCTCTTCCAGACGCTGCGTCAGGTCGGGTTCGCACCCACTGCGGCGTTCCGCAGGCTGGACCAACCGCCGCAGGAGCCGCAGCGCTACCTGGTCCGGCAGGCGAGTGAGGGCCTGAGCGAGGGCCCGAGTGAGGGCCCGCTGCTGGACGTGATGGTGCTGGACCGGGGGCGGTCCGCCGTCGGCTTCCTGCGCCGGCTCGGGCAGCGGCTGCGCCTGCGTTCCGCCCCCGAGCGGCGCAGCCTGCTCTCGCCCGGCGACGCCTTGCGGCAGGAGGCGCTGCTCACGTACGCAGCGGAGGCGGCCGGCGTCCGGACCAGGCGGCTGCTGGCCACCGCCGACCTGGGCCCGGACGCGTCGCTCGCGGTCTACGAGCAACTCACCGGGCGCACGCTCGACCAGCTCGACGACGCGGAACTGACCGATGGCCTGCTGCTCCGGATCTGGCGGCAGGTCCAGCTCCTGCACGCCCGGCGGATCGCCCACCGCGCCTTGGCGGCCGACTCCGTGTGGGTGGACGGGCACGGCGACGCCGGCCTGGTGAACCTGCAGGACGGTGACATCGCGGCCGGTGACCTCGTCCTGCGGACGGACCTCGCACAGCTGCTCACGTCGCTGTCCCTGCGGGTGGGGCCCGAACGCGCGGTTGCCGCCGCGCTCGACGTCCTCGGTCCGGACCGGCTCGGGACGGCGGTGCCGGTACTGCAGCCGCTCGCACTGCCGCGCAGCACCAGGGCCCGGCTGAAGGCGCTGGAAAAGGACCAGGCGAAGGAAACAGACCCGGACCAGGAGCCGGAGCTTGAGCAGAACCAGGGCACGCCCCTGCTCGCCCGGATCCGTGACGAGATCACGCGGGCCATCCCCGAGGCTCCGGTCGAGGCCGTCCGGCTGGAGCGACTGCGCCCGCGTACCCTGATCGCCGTCCTGGGACTGGCCATCGCCGGCTACCTGTTGGTGCTCCAGCTCTCCAGCAGGAACACCAACCCGTTCGACGCGCTCACGCAGGCGCGTCCCGGCTGGATCGCCGTCGCGGCGGTCCTCTCGGCGGGCGGATTCGTGGCCGCCACCATGAGCTTCGTCGGCTTCGTCCCCGAGCGGCTGAACCTGCGGCGGAGCCTGCTGGCCCAGGTGGCCGGAGGGTTCGTCAACATCGTGGCGCCCAGCGGCCTGGGCGGGATGGCCCTGGGCACGCGCTTCCTGCACAAGCAGGGGCTCTCGACGCGGCAGGCGGTGGCCAGCGTCGGCGTCGCCCAGGCCGTCGGGCTGGTCCTGCACATCCTGCTGATCTTCGTCTTCGGCTTCCTGGCCAGTGGCCAGTACCGGACGCCGTTCACGGACTCGACGGACCTCGTGGTCGCGCTGCTCGCCGCTGGTGCCCTCGCGCTGCTCGCCGCCGCCGTCCCGCCGCTGCGGCGTTGGGTGGTCGCCCGTCTGCGGCCCATGATCAGCGGCATTCTGCCGCGGATGCTCGACCTGCTGCAGCAGCCGGGCAAGGTGGCTGTGGGCGTCGTCGGACAGCTGCTGGTCTCGCTGCTCTCCGCCGCCTGCCTCTACGCCTGCGCCCTCGCCTTCGGACAGCACCCCGGCTTCGCCGAGGTGACCATCGCCAACCTCATCGGCGGCACCCTCGGCCAGGCGGTCCCGACCCCCGGCGGGGTGGGCGGGGTCGAGGCGGTGCTGGCCTACGCCCTGCAGACGACCACCGGGATGCCCTACGACGTCGCGCTGCTCCAGGTCCTGCTCTACCGGATGCTGACGCTCTGGCTGCCCGCCCTCCCAGGGTGGATCGCCTACCTGTGGCTGCAGCACCTCGACGCCGTCTGACCCTCCCCGTCGACTGAGCCGTGTCTGATTGGTCGCGCTTTGTGGGCCCGATTTAGCACGAGGATTCGGCTCTGGTCCGTGTTTCGCACGAATCGGCGAGGCAGGGGGAGGCTGCGTATCATCATCGGCTCATGGAACCCGACGCCGATCTCGTCCGGCCGTATGTCGCCCGGCTGGGCGGGCAGACGGTTGAGACGGCCGTGCCTGCGGTGGAGTGGGGCGATACGGCACCCTCCCGGGAGGGTCCTGTTCCTGCGGAGAGGCGCGTGGCTCCCGGCCCGACAGGGCCCGTGGGTGGTGGCGCGGACGAGCACCGGGGGTCCTCCCCTCGTGGGCGAAGGGTTCTGCTGCTCGCCGGAGCTCTGCTGACGTCCGCCGCGGCGGCGCTGATCCTCGCCGGCACGCTGGGCGGCGGCACGCCGGTCCACGGCTCCGCGCCCGCTCTCGCGTCCGCGACCTCCGAGCCGGTCAACCCGACCGTCCTGCCGCAGCGAAGCCCGCTGGCCTCCCGCACCCCGACGGACGGTGCCACGACGCGGGCTGCGCTCGGGCACCCCGTCTCGCCGTCGGCTTCGCCCACGCCGTCGTCGGCCGTGTCCGTGTCCGTGTCCGGGGCGGCGTCGCCGTCCGCCGACGGCACCCTGCGTCCGGGGGACACCGGGCCCGCCGTGACGCACCTGCAACAGCTGCTCTTCGAGCAGGGGTTCACCTACGTCTCGACCACCGGCGTCTACGATGCGGCGACCACACGCGGCGTCACCCAGCTCCAGCAGGACCGCGACCTGACCGGCGACCCACCGGGCGTCTACGGTCCGGCCACCCGTGCGTCGTTGGAAGGCAGCGACTGAGCTCCGTCTCCCGTCCGCGCTACGGCCGCCGTGCGGGTACTACGCGTGCCCGCGGGACGACCTGCGATTTCAGTGGCCCGCCGCGCACCACGCGGCGGCGATGGTCTCCACATGTGCCGTTGCCTGGGCGAAGCCTGCGCGGGCGGCGGAGGCGCGCCGGGAGGGGTCGAGCATGTTGCGGCCGAAGGCGCGGCGTGCGGCGCGGTCCGGGGTGATCAGGACGACGCGGGAGCCGGAGTCGGCAAGGCGTGCGGCCTGGGAGCGCGGGCTGGCGATGGGCCCCGCCCCGACGGGCAGGGGCGCGATGACGACGACGCTGCGGTAGCCCGCCGCGAGGTCCGCGTTGGCGGAGGAGCGGATGCCGCCGTCGATCCAGGTACGGCCCGCCGCGCGGGTCGGGGGCCAGACGCCCGGCACCGAGCAGCTCGCGGCCACCGCGTCGAGCAGGCCCAGCTCGCCGTCGCGGTCCAGGGCCGCGAACTCGCCCGTCTCCGCGTCGACGGCCGTGACCACCAACCGGCGTTCCGGCCCCGGCCACTCGTGGCTGAGCAGCCGCCGGGCGATGCTCGCGCGCTGCGGGGACGGGGTGGTTCCGGAGTCGTCGCCCTTGGCGCCTGCCATGGCCAACTCGCCCATCCGGACGCCGAAGGACCGGGCGTCGCGCGACCGGGCGACCTCCCAGGCGAAGCGCAGCATCGCCGACGTGCCGAGCGAGCCGGACGCCTCACCGGCCTCCACGGCCGCGATCTGCCGCTCGTACAGCTCCTGGACGCCGAGCAGGCCGGACGTGAGCTGTGCGCCGACGACCGCTCCGGCGGACGTGCCGATGACGACGTCCGTCGTCCCGGCGAGGTCGATGCCCGCCTCCGCGAGGCCGTGCAGGATCCCGCACTCCCAACCGATGCCGGTCAGTCCGCCGCCGCCCAGGACCAGCGCCTTGTCGCGCTTGCCGCTCACCGCATCCGTGTTCACCGTGTTGAGCGAATCCACCGTGCCCCCTCCGACTCCCGGCGCACCCGAACACCGGATCGCAGCAGAACATACCCGCTGTCTGTGACCGGGTACGCTGCCGAGGCCGGTCGGACCGAAGGCGGGGGAGCCATGGCAGCGTTGCTCGGCGTCGTGATCGAGGCCTCGGACGTGTCGGCGCTGCGCGCCTTCTGGGGCGCGGCGCTGGGCTGGCAACCCTCGGCGGACGGCAGCGAGTTGCACTCGCCGTATCCGGGCCGTCCGATGCTGCGCTTCGCCGCGGCGGGCGGGCCCAAGCGTGGCAAGAACCGGCTGCACCTCGACCTGGCGGGCGGAGCGGACGAGGTGGCGCGGGTGCGGGCCCTCGGGGCGGAGCCCGTCGACATCGGGCAGGGAGCGGTGCCGTGGGCGGTGCTTGCCGATCCAGAGGGGAACGAGTTCTGCGTGCTGCCGCACGCCTCGGCGGACGACGGGCTCGCGGCGCTCGCACTGGACGCCGCCGACCCGGCCGCCCAACTCCCGTTCTGGCAGCCGCGGACCGGCTGGGAGGTGGTCGACCGGGGAGCGTGGGGCGTCCGACTGCGTCATCCGTCCGGCACCGGGCCGACGTTGGTGATAGGCCCGCCTGCCGCGCCGAAGTCCGCGCCGAACCGGCTGCGGCTCGCTGTGTCTGCGGCGGGCTCACCGCCGGGCTGTCCGGCGGGCTCACCGGCGGGTTCTCCGGAAGCCGAACTCGTCGACCCGGAGGGCAACGAATTCGAGGTGTGGTGAGCTGTGGTGAGCCGTGGCTGACGGGGTGGGCGTCAGGCCGTCGCGAGCGACACGTCCGTGGACTTGACCAGTGCCACCACCGAACTGCCCTGCTTCAGGCCGAGATCGGTGACGGCGTCCTTGGTGATCGCGGCGGTCAGCTCGCCGCCCTCGATGGAGACCTTGACCGAGGCCATCGCCGCACCCGCGGCGATGGAGGTGACGGTGCCGGGCAGCTGGTTGCGGATGCTGAGGCCGGAGACCGAACCCGTCGCCAGGGAGACCTCGGTCGCCTTGATCACGGCCTGGACGGCGGTGCCCTCGGCCAGCTTCAGCTCGTCGGCGGCGTCAGTGGTGATCGCGGCGGTGACGACCTGGCCGCCGGTGAGGCGAGCCTTGACCTGGGCCATCGCCGTGCCCTTGGTGACGGACGTGACGGTGCCGGGGATCTGGTTGCGAATGCTCAGGGTGCTGTCGGAGCTCTGGGCCATGACGGAAACCTCGCGTGTTCTCGAAGTGAACGAAGGTGACGACGGTTTCACCGTATCCATTCCGTGATATCCGAATTCCTGCGCCGTTGCAGATGCGAGCCGATTGCCGTTTTTGCTCTGGCATGTCGGTCCGGATTCACACGTCCGGCGCGAATCCGGGCGGCGCGAGCGGCGCACGATCGCTGCGCGAGCGTCCCTCACGTACTACGATCAAGGTCGTTGCTCGGCGTGGCATGCACACGCCTGTGTGACGCGAAGGGGTGGCTGCCGATCGGGCTGGTCGGCTCGTTCAACGGCCCTGTTCGGGCCTCCGTCCACCGGCCGCCGCCCCTTCCTGGACTTACCGCTCCGCTTCCTGGGCCTTACGGCTCCGCCGGAGCCCGATCGCCCAAGTCCACGGCGAGCAGCGGGAGCATCCGGCCCGGGATCGATCCGGACGGGGTCTCGCCGATCCGGACCGCACCGCGCGACAGGTAGAACGGCTCGGCGTGCGGATCCGCGTCGATGGTGAGCCGGGTGAAGCCTGCGGCGCGGGCGACCGCGCAGGCATGGGCGAAGAGCCGGCCGCCGACACCGTGCCCGATCGCGGACGGGTCGACGTACAGCAGGTTGAGCGCGCCCGTCGGGGGCAGGTCACGACTCAGAGCCGCGATCCCCACGGCGTTGCCGGAGCGCTCTGCCACGAAGACCCGATCCGGTGCCAGATCAGCGGGGCGGAGCGTCAGTTCCTCCCGGCAGGCCTCGATGAAGTCCGCGCAGTAACCCCAGTGCGCCTTGGAGCGGAGCACCAGTTCCGTCAACTCCCCGGCCTCCTCCGGCCTGGGAGGCCGAAGCGAGACGGCGCTCAGCACGGCATCGGCTCGACCCAGCGCAGATGGCCGTCGACGACGGCCAGGGTGCGCCGTTCGCCGTCCGGGCCACGGAGGTTGAGCGCCGCGCCGAAGCGGTCCGAGGTGCGGGGCAGCGCGGGATCCGGCGCCTCCTCCAGGGAGAGCCACCACAACGGCCCGTCCGCGCCGAGCGACTCGATCCCGGCGTCGAAGGCGTTCAGATGGTCGGCCGGGACGTGCATCCGGGTGCCGGAGTGGTAGACCACGCGCGGCTCGCCCGCCGGAAGGGACGCGGCCAGCTCCGGCAGGACCACGGCGGCGTCCCCGGCCCGGATCTGTGGCGCGTCGGCGGCGATCAGCTCGGACGCGGCGCTGAACAGGCGGCGCTGGTCGTGGTTCTCCGGCCAGATCAGCGCCTCCAGCCAGCGCCTGTCCTCCGCGTCGCGGATGTCGATCGGGTTGAGGTCGACGCCGAGGACGCTGGCCACCTTCGGCAGCGTGTCCAGGTCCGGCAGCGGGCCGTCGCCGAGCAGCTCGGCGGCGAGCTGGACCGGCGAGTCCGGGTCGCCGAAGTGCTGGGCGCCGACGGTGTAGCCGTAGCGGTCGTAGCCGAGGTTGAGGCCCGCGCTGGTGCCGACCTCGATCAGGTGGACCGGGGTGCCGTCGGTCTCGGGCAGCAGTGTGGCCAGGCCGTAGCGCAGCGCCAGCGAGCGCTGCACCTGGTTGGTCTGTACGAGCCGGGAGCTGATCAGCGAGGTCAGCTCCCACTCGTACGCGGCACAGAACGCCCGCAGCGCGGCGCCGACCGCCTCGCCGGCGGGCACCGGATCGGCGACCCGGGACGGGAAGAAGGCCGCGAGCGGATGGTCGACCCCGGACAGCAGCACGTGGTGCACCGCACCGAAGAAGAGGAACGTCGGGTACTGCCCCGCGCGCCCGCGCGAGGCCAGGTCCAACAGTGCGTCGTCCTCGGCGACGACGCGTGCGAGCGAGCGGTAGAGCGGGGAGGTGGTGAACTCCCTGGCGTCCGCGAAGGCGTTACGGATGGACGCCCGCGGATCGTTCGCGATCTTGTCCGTCATGGGCCGACGGTAGCCCACGGATGCCGGGCACCGCAGGAGGTTTGGGCAACGGTCAGGCGGTGCCCAGGAGGACGCCGGCGGGGCGGCTGAAGGCCGGGCTCACCTGGGCACGGGTGCGGCTGAGCTGCTTGATCCAGCGAGCCCGGGGCCGTGGGCGCTAGGCGTCCCGGCGGAGCAGCAGCAGGGCCAGGTCGTCGCGCTGCGCGGTGGCCGCGGCCCGGGGGCGGACCAGACGGTCCGCCAGGCTCTCCCAGACGGTCTGCGCCGGCGGACGCCCCTCGCCCACCAAGGCGGCGAGCAGACGGTCGACCGACTCGTCGTAGGACTCCTCGCGGTCCTCGATCAGGCCGTCGGTGTAGAGCAGCAGGCCCTCGCCGACGCCCAGTCGGTGCTCGACGAGCGGATACTCGGCCGTCGGGTCGACGCCCAGCGGCGGACCGCCCGGCAGGTCCAACTCCCGCGCCGAGCCGGAGGTTTCGAGTCGAACTGGGAGCGGGTGACCGGCGCGGGCGGCCCACAGTCGCCCGGTCGCCGGTTCCAGCGTTAGGTAGCAGCAGGTGGCGAAGAGGTCGGTGTCCAGGTCCGAGAGGAGCCGGCCGGTGCGCGCCAGCGTCCCGGCGGGGTCGTGGCCCTCGCGGGCGAACGCGCGTAGGGCGATCCGCAGTTGGCCCATCACCGCCGAGGCGCGGGCGCTGTGGCCCTGCACGTCGCCGATGACCAGCCCGACCCGGCCCTCGTCCAGCTCCAGCACCTCGTACCAGTCGCCGCCGACCTCCATCCCGGCCGTGCCGGGCCGGTAGCGCACGGCCACGGTGTGGTGCGGGACCTGCGGGACGCGGCGCGGCAGCATCGCGCGCTGCAGCTCGGTGGCGCGCTGGTGCTCGGCGTCGTAGAGCAGGGCACGGCCGAGCGCGTGCGCGATGATGCCGCTCAGCGCGGTGAACAGGGAGCGTTGCGCCTCGTCGAACCGGCGGGCGCCGGGATAGCCGAAGAGGCAGCTGCCGTGCCGCTGGTCCGAGGAGGCCAGCGGCAACACCGCCCACGTCCGCACGACGGGCCTGCGGCCGGGCGGCGGCGGAGCCGAGATGCCCTCGACGAAGACCGGCTTCTCCTGCACCAGCGCCCGCCGCATGGCGGCTGCCGCCGCCGGACGCAACGGATGCAGCTCCTCGGGGAGCGGCTCGTGCAGTGTGACGGTACCGATCTCGTGCGGGTCGCCGGTCGGCGTCAGCGAGACGAGCAGCGTCTCGGCGCCGAGGGACGGGCGGACCATGTCGGTGAGCACCTGCATCACGTCGTCCGCCGTGGTCGCCCGGGAGAGCGCGCGGGTGATGGTGAGCAGGAAGGCGTCGGTGGTGTCGAAGGTCGGCGCGGCGTCAGGGTCACTGGCCAGGGCCGCGGTCGGCAGTGCCGGATAGCCCCCGTCGGGGCCGTCGGAACTGCGGTCGAGCAGCAGGCCGAGGACGCGTTCCGGCCGTCCGTCGGCGCCGAGCAGTACCTCGCCGCGCTCCTCGATCCGGCGTATCCGGCCGTCGGGGTGCACGATGCGGTAGTGGTTGTGGTAACGGCCGCCTCGTTCCAGCGCCTTGGCGGTGGCCGCCGCCAACCGGGCCGCGTCGGCGGGATGGAGGGCGTCGAAGAAGGCGTCGGCACGCCCGTCGAACTCCTCGGGGGAGACGCCGACCAGCGCGCAGACGAAGTCGTCCCAGTGGACCGCACCGGAGGCGACGTCCCATGCGAACAGCCCCGCGCGGGCGGCGTCGAGCGCCTCGGGAAACGTCACGGTCGGCGGCTTTGACGGGGACTCGGTCGGGGGCTCGGCCGGGGACTTCTTAGGGGACTTGCGGGACTTGAGTGACTCGGGGGTGCTGGGCGAAGACGGCTCCGGCATGGCCGTGCTCGGCGATGGTCCCTCGTCCACGTCCTCGTCCCCGCTCCTCCGCCGGTCCGGCCCGGCGGTCCACGCCGGGAAACCGGGGAGCCGGGGCACCGTCGATTATCAGCACGATTATGACGACTGTGCCCCGGCCCGCAACGCGGCGCGCCGTTCGACCGGGCCGCGTGGGCCCGGTCAGTGTCGGGTCAGACCCGGTCGGCGGCGATCAGCAGGTACTGGAAGCTGCCGTCCTTGTAGGCGTTGAGGAAGCTCTTCTCGATCCCGGTCACCAGGTGCGACTTGGCACGCAGCTCCCAGTAGGGGATGGTCGCCGCGGTCAGGTCGATGACGCTGACCGGGACGAGACGATTGGCGGCCATCTCCTTGAAGTACGTGCTGCGCGGGTGGATGTCGCAGATGTAGTGCGCGTTGATCTCACTGACCGCGCGCGAGGGCAGGCCGTAGGTGTCGTTGTAGCAACCGGTGATGGTCACGTACCGGCCACCGCGCCGGAGTTGCCGCGCGTGCTCGGCGAAGAGCAGGCCCAGCTCGACGTACATGGTGCTCTCGTTGTTCCAACTCGCGTCGAAGGCACCGGACTCGAAGCCGGTGTCCAGCATGTTCCGCAGGTGGAACCGGACCTTGTCGGAGACCCCGCGCAACTGCGCCTGCTCGTTGGCGAAGTCGACCTGGGTACGGGAGATCGACACCCCGTCCACCCGGCAGCCGAACCGGGCGTTGGCCACCATGCTTCCGCCGCCGCGACCGCAGCCCGCGTCCAGCAGGCGGCTGTCCGCCGTGATCGGCCCGAGGCGGTCGGCCAGCAGCTGCGCCTGTGCCGACTCCAGCCGGTGGAGCTCCTGCACGATCCGCTCTTCGCGGGTCGCGTCCGGGCCTTCCAGCACTGACCAGTCGGGCTCACCGATGCCGTAGTGGTGGTGGTAGAAGCCGTCGACCTCGCCGAGGCGCAGGTTGACCGGGTTGCGCTCGGCGTTCCAGTAGTCGGCGACGGAGTCCTGGTAGGGGCTGGTCCGGTCGGCGTAGGACTGGCCGTGCATGGACTGGCCCGGGATGGCGGACTTCTCGCTGAGGATCACTGATCTACTCCGGTTCTCTGATGTTCTCTAGATGCTGTGCCGGATTTTCGGCACGGTGAGACTGCTCGGCCGCGTGCTGCGGCCGAGCGTTGAGGGAGAAGAGCTGAGGCAGGTGGGGTGACGGACCGTCACTTCCGGTCAGGACGCCGCCCCGGCATCGGGCGTGGCCGCCTCGGTGGCGTGCGCGGCGGCCTCGGTGGAGGACGTCCCGTGGTAGCGGGCGCTGGTGGCGTGCCACTCGTGGCTGCCGCCCATCCAAGCCCAGACGCCGGCGAGGAACCGCTTGAGTTCCGGCGAGCCGGCGGCGATCAGCACGGCGCACTCCGCCTCGATGGTGTGCATGATCTCGTCGTGGATGGCGGCCGCGCGGTCGACCGCCTCCTGGAGGGAGCAACCCTCCTCGGCGGCGATCAGGTTGGGCAGGTTGGTGTCGGTGGGGTCCTCCTTGGCCATCGAGTACAGGTCGTTGAGCAGGACGTTGGCCACCCCCGCGTAGAGGTAGGTCCGGCGCACCCGGTGGTCGGCGAACTCGTGGATCGGCAGCTCGTACCCGCCGACGGGGTCGATCAGCACCATGCACGGGAAGAAGGCGTTCTCGTAGCGATGCAGCAGGTACTCCCAGACGGCCGGACGCCGCCCCGAGCTCCGCCACTCGGCCTCCTGGCCGTAGCCGACGAACATGACCGCCAACTCGTGCCGCAGGCGCGCCACCTGGGTCGGGTTGGCGATGGCGGAGAGCCCGGTGAGCGCCGAGCGGAACGCGCGCAGCACCGGCTCCTGCCGCACCACGTCCTCGAACTGCACCCCGTACGCGCCCGGCAGCCGGACCGGGTCGATCACGGCATGGGCCAACGCGATGCGAGGGCCGATGAGTTCGGGACGGGTGTCGTCGCCCTCGTCCACCCAGTGGTCGTCGACCGCCCACTCCGACAGCCCGCAGCGTGCGGCGGCCAGCAGCCGGTCGGGGTCGTCGGTGTCGGGGTGGGCCAGCATGAAGAGCCGGCCGAAGTCGTGCGACCGCAGCCGCTCCAACCGCCCCTGGAACAGGCCCATCTGCTCGGCCCACGCGACGAGTCGGTCGTTGACCAGCTCGCCCAGCGCCCTGTTGTCCCGGCTTGCCTTCGGGCAGTACAGCGGCGGAACGGTCACGTTGCCCATCCGGACCGGCGTGCCCGTACCGGGCGCCACCGCGGGCCCGGGCACGCCGGGCGCGGGAGCTGCGTCCGTTGCGACGGACGCGTCCGGCACGGGCGGGCGGAAGAGTCGGATCGCCGTGGTGCCCGGCCCCTCAGGGCCGGAGAGCAGGCGGCTCAGTACGTCGGCGTCGAGGCGCAGCATGGTTCCCTCGCTTCTGGCTTCCCGTGCCTTCTAGGATCGCGGCGCGGCGACGTCGACGTTCTCCAGGACCCCGATCGCGTCCGGGACCAGCACGGCCACCGAGTAGTAGGCGCTGACCAGGTAGGACAGGATCGCCTTCTCGTCGATGCCCATGAACCGCACGTTCAGGCTCGGGTCGACCTCGTCCGGCAGACCGGTCTGGTGCAGGCCGATCACGCCCTGGTTGTCCTCGCCGACACGCATCGCCAGGATCGAGCTGCTGTGGCCCTCGACCGGGATCTTGCCGCACGGCAGCAGCGGCACGCCGCGCCAGGCGGGGACCTGGTGGCCGCGCCGGGTCACCGTGTCCGGGTAGATGCCGCGCTTGTTGCACTCGCGGAAGAAGGCGGCGATGGCCTTGGGGTGCGCGAGGAAGAACTCGGTGTTGCGGCGCATGCTGAGCAGCTCGTCCAGGTCGTCCGGGGTGGGCGGACCGGACCAGGTGTTGATCCGCTGGTCGTACGCGGTGTTGTGGAGCAGGCCGAAGTCGCGGTTGTTGAGCAGCTCCCACTCCTCCCGCTCGCGGATCTCCTCGATCGTGAGCTTGAGCTGCTGCTCCGTCTGGTTCATCGGGCTGTTGTAGAGGTCGGCGACGCGGCTGTGGATCCGCAGCACGGTCTGCGTGACGCTCAGCTCGTACTCGCGCGGCGCGAGTTCGTAGTCGGCGAAGGTGCCCGGCAGGACCGGCTCGCCCTCGTGCCCGGCACTGAGCTCGATCTGGGCCTCACCGGCCCGGTTGGTGGCCCGCTGCGACTCGGAGACGAACCCGTCGATGTGAGTCGCCAGTTGGGGCGCCCGGTCGAACAGGTCCTGCACCCCGGACCAGGGCAGCACCATGACCGTGCCGGAGGTGGCGGCCTGGGCGGTGTGCAGCCACAGCGGGTCGCTGGTCAGCACCGCCTCGTCGCCGAGGTGGTCTCCGTCGGCCACGGTGCCCAGCACGTTGGTGGTGCCGTACTTGCCGGTGCTCAGCTGGTTGATCCGGCCGTGGGCGACGATGAAGACCTCTTCGATCGGCGTCCCCTCCTCCACCAGGACCTCTCCGGCGCGGAAGTCGCGCGGCCGGAACCGGGAGGCGAGCTCGGCCAGCACCGCGTCGTCCGTGAAGTCCCGCAGCGCGGGGATCTCGCGCAGCGTCTCCGGGATGATCCGGACGTCGTCCGCACCGTTCTGCACGAAGCCGACGCGACCGCGCCCGACCGCCAGGCTCAGTCGGCGGTTCACCCGGTAGGTGCCACCCTTGACGTCGACCCAGGGCAGCGACCGCAGCAGCCACCGGGAGCTGATGCCCTGCATCTGCGGGGTCGACTTGGTGGTGGTGGCGAGATTGCGCGCGGCCTTGGTACTGAGGCTCTGCTGGTCGGGAGCGCTGCCGTTGACGTCGGCCGAGCTCTCCGGGGCCTCGATGGACATGGTGGATTCCTCCTCTGCGGCGCGTGGATGCGCACGGTTTCCAGTAAGCGGGATCGGCCGATGCGGTGGGGCGTGGAACGGGACCGGGCATGTTGAAAGTTGGCGGGCGTTGAACGCGTGGCGGTTCGAATTCCCTGTACGGCACGGGAGTTGGCGTGGAAGGCGGGGCGCCTCAGTACGCCACGGCCGCGCGGGACGAGCGCGACATCAGCGGCTCGCTGCGCGCCAGCACGGTCCGTCCGGCGACGCTGGTGCGGAACGGCCGCAGGCGCCCGCGCAGCGAGCGCAACGCACGGTCGGCGCGCCCGGAGTGGAGCAGCGGGTAGTCGTCGAGGAAGTCGTGCCAGGAGGCACAGGCCTGTTCCAGATTGCCTGCCTCCAGCAGCAGCGTGCCCAGCCGGTCGGTGGTCACGGCGCGGGCGCGGCGCTCGCCCGGGGGTCGCTGCTGCAAGGAACGTCGCAGCGCGCCGATCGCCGCCCGTACGTCGCCCAACGCGGCGAAGACCTGGGCCTGCTGGCTCTCGTGGGCCGCCTCGTGGTAGCCGCCTCCGTCCCCGCTCTCGGTGCTGCCGGCCCGGGAGAGGAGCTCGGAGGAGTGGGCGAGGGTGTCCAGCGCGCGTCGCTGGTCACCCCGTCCGGCTGCGGCAACAGCCAGTTGGCCGAGCACGGCGGCGGCGCGCAGGGCGGGCAGCCGCGGCGCGTGCGCGGCTGCTGCCTCGGCCAGCTCCAACGCCTGCGGCCGGTGGCCGAGATGATGCGCCTGCATGCTCAACGCCCGTAACGCGGCGGCCTGTCCGGGTGCGTCGTCCGCCTCGACGGCGAGTCGTGCGGCGGTGCGGTAGTACGCCTGAGCGGTGCCCTGGTGCTCCACGTCGAAGCACATGAACCCGGCGAGTGAGGCGAGTTGGGACGCGACGACCAGCAGGTCGCGGCGCACCCTGGGGGCGGCCGGGCTCTCCAGCCACTCGGCCACGCTGCAGCGCAGGTAGCCGGTCAGCGCGCTGCGGGAGTGCCCGCCGCCGAACGAGGTGTCGACGGCGGCGAGGGAGCGCAACATCGCCTGAGCCGAGCGGACATGGGCGGCCTCGACCCGACGCGTGGGTGGGGCGTCGGCTGGGTTGTACGGCCTCGTGTGCACCGGGTCCGGCTCGAACTCGCGCTGGTACGGCAGGGCGCGGGACCGGTCGAGCGCGGTGAGCGTCGCCGCCTGGTTGAACGTATCTGCAGGGGCCCGGGCATGGTCCGGTGGCGCCCCCGGAGCGGGGGACCCCGGCGTCGCGAAGCCGGTGTCGGCGAGGGTGACGCGGCGGCGCAGGCCACGGGCGAGCGCTTCGGCGACGAGGGCCGCGACGGCTGTCGGGGGCCTGGTCCCGGCCATCCAGTGGGCGACGGAGGTGCGGTCGTAGCGCAGCTCCACTCCGCTCTCCGCTCCGGCCCGGTTCACCGCCCGGGCCAGTTCGGCGCCGGTCCAGCCGGCCTCCTGGGCGAGTGCTCGCAGACGGACGTTGGGTTCGCGTCGCGCCATGGCCGTGCGGTCCTCCATCGTTCGGTGCCGTCAGACGTTCGGTGCCGTCAGGTCGGCTGTCCGGTGTCCGGCGTCCGGCAATCGGACGCCCCGCTTAGGTCATGGACCGCGCGGCACCCGCCGATGCGCGCTGGCGTCGGCGCACGGTTGCATGGACCGGCGCACTGGCATATGCGCGTGCTGCACATGACAACTAGATTTGTGGAACGTGAGGGTTTATCAGAACGTGTCGACAGACCTGGGCAGATGTGTCGCTCTGAGTCAGAAGCGGAATCTGATCAAGATCGCTTGAAGTGTGCGGAAAATGATCGAGTGTGTTCCTCTTCCGATCACCTGGGGAGGCATGGACGGCATCCGCCCACATGGCCCACCCGGCGCGCGCACAGCCGAAGCGCCGGGGAAGCTGGCCTGGCCGCGTGGACGGTTCGGGCCGTAGGCCGCGTACAAGCGGACGGACACGTGGACGGACACGTGGACGGACAACGTGGACGTACAAGAGGACAACGGGACACCAGGAGGCCGGGATGGCGTATCAGACGTGGTCGACCCCGCCACTGTTGCCCAACACCGAGGCCGTACCGGAGCTGGACCTGCCGGAGCCGGGCGCGCAACGCCGCTGGACCGTGCTGCTGCGCTGGCTGCTGCTGATCCCGCAGTGGATCGTGCTCACGATCCTCGGCATCCTCGGCTTCCTCGCCGTCGTGGTCGGCTGGTTCGCGGCGCTGGTCCTTGGCCGGCTGCCCGAACCGATCCACCGCTATCTGGCCGCGCTGCTCGTCTACCAGACGCGGGTCCAGTCCTACGCGATGCTGCTGGTCGACCGGTATCCGCCGTTCGCCTTCGACGCTCCCGAGTACCCCGTCCAGGTCGAGCTCCGTCCGGCCGGCGCGCTCAACCGACTGGCCGTGCTGTTCCGGCTGATCCTGATGATCCCCGCCGCGATCGTCCAAGGCCTGGTGACCCAGGGCTGGTACGCCGTGGGCTTCTTCCTCTGGCTGATCGCCCTGGTCCTCGGTCGGCTGCCGCGTCCGGTCTTCGAGGCGACCGCCGCGACGGTGCGCTTCTCGCTGCGGTTCCAGGCCTACGCGTCGATGCTCACGCCCGCCTATCCGAAGCGCCTCTTCGGCGACGACTCGCTGGCGACGCCCGATCGCCGCTCGGCGTCCCGGCCGCTGCTGCTCTCCGGGGGCGGAAAGGCGCTGGTCGTCCTCTTCCTGCTGCTGGGCCTGCTCGGCAGCGTCTCGACCTCCTACGAGAACGGCACCAGTAACAGCACGAACAGCGGCGACCTCCCCAGCTCCGCCGTCGGACGCTGACGACCGCTGACGTCCGCTGACGTCCGCGGACCGACCGCCTGCCCGGCCGTCCGGCGCCGTATGGCAAGGTCATGGGCATGAGCCTGCGCCGTTTCACCGACGACCTGTGGTCGGACATCGAGCCGATCTACGCCGAGATCCTGGAGCACTCGTTCCTTCGCGGCCTCACCGACGGAACCCTGCCGCGGACGGCCTTCCGGCACTTCGTCGAGCAGGACTCCCTCTACCTGCGCGACTACGCGCGGGCGCTGGCCCTCTGCGGCGCCCGCGCCCCGGAGATCGAGTCGGTGCAGGCGTTCCTGGGCGACGCCGCCGGTGCGATCGCGGCCGAGCAGGAGATGCTGGCCGGGTTCGGCGCGGAGCTCGGCGAGGAGCCGCTGAGCCAGGAGGTGCTGCCGACCACGCGCGCGTACACCAGCTACCTGCTGGCCGCCGCGTACGGGGGCAGCTACGCCGAGGCCGTGGCGGCGGTGCTGCCCTGCTACTGGATCTACGCCCGGGTCGGTGAGCAGTTGCTCGCCAAGTCGTCCCCGGACCCGCTCTACGCCCGCTGGATCGCCGTCTACGGCGACGAGTCGTTCCAGGAGATCGTCCGCCGGGTGGTCGCCCTCACCGACGAGCTTGCCGAGCAGGTCTCCGCGGCGGAGCGGGAGCGGATGCGCGAGCGCTTCACCGTCGCGTCGCGCTACGAGTGGATGTTCTGGAACGCGGCCTGGATCGGGGAGCGTTGGCCGGTCTGACCGGGCAGGACGCGCCGGCCGTCGTCCCGTCGACGGCAGCGCCCGCCCCAGTGTCCTGGCTGCGCCGGACGGCCGGGCCCCTGGCGCTCGTCGGGGCGCTGGCGGCCGTCGCCGTCACCGTCGCGCTGCTCGGCGGGCAGCGCCTGCTCTCCGGAGCGGATCCGTTCGGTGGGTTGCCCGCACCGGTGGCAGCGGCGGTGTTCGTGGTGCTCTACGCCGCCGCGACGGTCGCGTTCGTGCCGAAGCCGCTGCTCAACCTGGCGGCCGGGGCCTGGTTCGGGCTGACCGAGGGGCTCGGGCTGGCCGTCGTCGCGACCACGCTCGGCGCGCTGGCGTCCTTCGCGCTCGCCCGGCGGGTCGGCCGGGAGGCGCTCCGTCCGTGGCTGCGCGCCCGCGCCTGGCAGGCGCTGGACCGGGAGTTGACCGGCCACGGGTTCCGGTCCGTGCTGACGATGCGTCTGATCCCGGTGCTGCCCTTCGCCGTCGTCAACTGCGCGACGGCGCTGGGTGGAACGCCTACGCGCCCGTTCGCCGCCGCGACGGCCGTGGGCGTGCTGCCGGGAACGGCCGTGCTGGTCCTGGCCGGTGCGACCGCCTCGGCGCCCGGCCCGCTCGGCACCTGGCTCTCGCTGGCGGCCCTGCCCGCGCTCGGCGGCGCAACGCTGCTGCCGCGTCTGCGCCGCGGCTCCCGCCCGCGCGTCGTACTGCGTGTCGTGCTGCGCGGCGGCCCGCGGCTCCGCCGGGGCGTGGACGGTGGTTGACGAAGGCATAGGACCGCTGGTCAACTGTCCGATATGAGGACCGGACAGCGCTTGGTGATCCGGGGCCACATCGACTTCGGTCGAGTGTGGTCCGCGGCGTGTCGGCCCTGACCTCTGATCCCCGCCTCCGCCGCCCCAGGCTGCCCTCCCGCGCCGCCCCATGTCGCCGGCCTTGCGGAAGTGTGCGCACGCAACCCGAGCAGAATCACCGAAGCAGACGACCTCGTCGAAATCTTCGAACGACTTGAGGAGTCCCATGTCCACGGCCCTGGACGACTGGAAGCACTGGATCGACCAGCGCGTCATCACCGCCCGCGCGCCGCACGGCCCGCTCGCGCTCACCGGCACGCACTGGCTGCGCGACCTCGCCCCGGGCGTCCCCGGCGTGCCCGGCCGCTGGGAGCTCGACGCCGAGGGCGGCTGCGTCACCCTCACCGCCGCCCGCCACGACGGTCTCGCGGTTGACGACGAACCGCTCGACTGCACCGTCCGGCTCTGCCCGGACACGGCCGCGAAGCCCTCCCGGATCACCTACGGCGGACGGCGGTTGCTGCTGATCCTGCGCGAGGGTGAGTACGCGGTCCGCGTCTACGACCCGGCCGCTCCGGCGCGTGCGGCGTTCGCCGGGATCGCCGCGCACCCCTACGACGCGGCCTGGGTGCTCCCGGCGCGGTTCACGCCCTATCCGGACACTCAGGTGGTGCAGGTCGACCACGCCGACGGCCGCCCGCGCGGACTGGCCCTGGCCGGGGAGGTCGCCTTCGAGCTGGGCGGCAGCGCGCTCCGCCTCGCTGTCGGCCGGGCGGACACCGGCGCGCTGCACGCGGTCTTCGCCGACGCGGACGAGCAGTCCCACCGCTTCCGCTTCGTCGACCTCCCAGCCCCGGCGGAGGACGGCAGCACGGTCCTCGATCTCAACCGGGCCTACCTCCCGCCCTGTGCCTTCTCGGACCACTTCCTCTGTCCCTTCCCGCCGCCCGGCAACCGGCTCGCGGTGGCCGTCACGGCGGGCGAGAGCCGCGTGCTCCGACACTGAACAGCCGAGGGTGCGCCGCTCAGCGCACCTGCTCCAGCGCCGAGGCGAGCGGCTCCAGCACGGACGGCGTGTAGGGCGTCGGCAGGTAGACGATGCCGAGGTCCGCGCCCGCCTCCGCGAAGGCCGCCGCCTCGGCCGCCGTCGCCGACGGGTCCCCGGCGTAACGGAGTTGGGCCGATACGCGGATCTCGGCCGGATCCCGGCCGAGATCCGCGCAGTGCCCGTGCAGGATGTCGCGGGCCTTGCGGAAGTCGGCGAGCGGACCGGTGTCGAAGTTCCAGTGCTGCGCGAAGCGGGCCGCGGTGCGGAGGGTCCGAGCCGCTCCGCTGCCGCCGATGCAGAGCGGCGGATGGGGTCGCTGCACCGGCTTGGGCTCGCACCGGGCGTCGGCCAGCCGGTAGTGACGGCCGGTGAAGGTCAGCGTCGGTTGCGGCGAGAGCAGGCCGACCAACACCGCACAGGCCTCTTCGAGCCGGTCGCTGCGCTCGCGCGGAGTCCCCAGCTCGATCCCGTACGCGGTCGACTCCTCCGCGCTCCAGCCGGCGCCTATGCCGATCTCCAGCCTCCCACCGGAGATGACGTCGAGCGTGGCGGCCATGTTGGCCAGCACCGCCGGATGCCGGTAGTGGACGCCGGTGACCAGCGTGCCGAACCGCAGCCGCGTCGTCGCCTGCGCCAGCGCGGCCAGGGCGATCCACCCCTCGAACCGGGGGACGGTCGGGTCCGCGCTGTGCGTCGGGTGGAAGTGGTCCGAGGTCCACCCGGACTCGTACAGCGGGATCGTGTCGGCCTCCCGCCAGACGGCGAGCAGGTCGTCCCACGAGGTGCCCTGCGGCGAGGTCTTGAAGGCGAAGCGCATGCGGCGACCGTACCGGCACCCGGTCGCCCCGGACAGGCCGGAGCCGCCGTCGGAAAACCCCTTTGCCGGACGCGACTCGGCGGCGCGACACTGCCGGGATGGACTCCGAAGCCGGGCACATCGAGGTCGGTTACTCCGACGCGGACGACGCCGCCCTCTACGACCTGCTCAACCCCTGGGAGCCGGAGGTCCGTCCGAGCGGCGACGCCTTCTACCACGACCTGGTCATGGCGGCCGACTCCGTCCTCGACGTCGGCTGCGGAACGGGCCTGATGCTGCATCATGCCCGCGCGCAGGGTCACCGTGGGCGCCTCGTCGGCCTGGACCCGCACGTCCCCTCACTCGCGCGGGCCCGCCGCCGGGACGACGTCGAGTGGGTCGAGGGCCGTGCGGCGGACGCCCGCTGGCGGCAGGAGTTCGCCCTGGCGACCATGGTCAGCCACGCGTTCCAGTGCCTGGTCACCGACGAGGAGGTGCGCACCTCGCTCGCCGCGATCCGGGCGTCCCTCCGCGACGACGGAGTATTCGCCTTCGAGACGCGCCATCCGCAGGCCCGCGCGTGGGACGGGTGGACCTCGGAGAGCCCCTCGACCGTTCTCGACGGCGCCGGGCGGACGCTGCTCGTCTCGAACGCAGTGGAGTCGGTGACCGACGGCGTCGTCACCTTGACCGAGACCACGTCCGCCCTCGACGGCACGGTACTCCGGGTCAGCCGGGCCGCCCTGCGCTTCCTGGCGGTCGACGCCCTTGACGCCCTCCTCACCGAAGCGGGCTTCACCGTCACCGTGCGCCACGGCGACTGGGCCGGTGGCCCGTTGGACGATCGCAGCAGGGAGATCGTCACCCTCGCCCGCCGCAACTGACCCCTTCGGACACCGGCCCTTCACCCGCGCCCCAGCAGCCGCGCACCCAGCGGGGTGCAGGCGTGCCGCACGAACTTGCCGTCCCGGGAGGTGGTCACCAGCCCGGCCGCCCGCAGCGTCTTGGCATGGCCGGAGGCGCTGGCCGGGCTGATCCCGAGCTGCTCGGCCAGCCCGCCGGTGGTCTGGGGCCGCGCCAGCAACTGCAGTACCTGCGCCCGCGTCGGACCGAGCAGCGCCGCCAGCGGGTCCGTGGACCCGTCCGGCGGCGGAACCAGTGACAGCGCCCGCAACGCGGGGTAGACGAGCAGCAAGGAGCCGTCCGGCGCCCAGGCCGACAGCGGCGCGCCGCGCCAGAGCAGTGACGGCAGCAGGGTCACTCCCGCCCCGGTGAGCCGGACCTCGCGCTCGCGGGTGCTGGGCAGCCGCAGCACGCTGCCCGACCAACTCGACCCCGGGGCAAGCCCGGAGAGCAGCGCCCGCAGCCCGTCGGTCGCCAGTACCTGGCTGCGCCAGGTCACGTCCGCGGCGAACCCTGCCTGCAGCTGCGGCCACCACGGCCGCAGGAAGTCGCGGTGCGCGGCGGTCAGTGCGGTCTCCAACTCCCGCCAGGCACGCGGCTCACCGCGCGAGAGCGCCACCGCCCGTGCCGGGACGACCGGTTGGTCGCCCAGGACCCGGCGCAGTTCGCGTGCTGCCTCCTCGCGCGGCGTCGCAGCGACGAGGGCGACCGCCTCGGCGGCGTCGGTCAACGGTGGGTCGATGAAGACCGGTCCGAGCCCGGTGTCCGGCCGCAGCAGCTGCAGCAGGGACTGCACCGGCGGAGTGAGCGTGGGCAGCGCAGCGCGTCGCCACCGGGCCAGCACCGGATCGGGACTGCCCGCGCGCAGCAGCGTCAGCGCCAGCCCCGCCTCGACCAGCGGCGCGGGCGCGGCGGCGAGGCGCACCCTGAGCAGGTCCTCCGGCGTGAACCGCACGCGCAGCATGACCCGCCCCCGCCCCCGATCGCGTCCGTCCGGTCGCTCCCAGCCTGCCACGCTTCGGCCGGGCCCGAAATGATCGCACGTCAATTCACCTGCGGAGCAGGCTTGGTGCGCACCTTCCGCAACTGCCCTGACGGAGGCCATGTGTACCGAGAGCAGAGACGAGAGCACAGACCTGCCCGAAGAACCCGCACCGCCGTCGGCCTGCTGCTGAGCGCGGGCGTCGGCCTCGCGTTCGCCCTGCCCGGGACAGCGGCGGCGGACCCGCCCGGTCCGTGGCAGAGCTACCGCAGCGGGCCGTTCACCGACGCGGCGGGCGAGGTCTGCTCGTTCCCGCTCAGCGGCCACTCGGTGGCGGACCAGGAGAAGATCCGGACCTTGGCCGTGGACAGCTCGGGGGAGCCCACGGAGCAGGAGATCACCGGTCAGCTCGTGTTCCGCTACACCGACGACGCCACCGGGGCCTGGACGGACGAGAACCTGACGGGAACGGCGTGGCTCTACCACCACGCCGACGGCAGCCAGACCTGGGTGGTCTCCGGCCACCTCGGCCTGGGCATCCGGGCGGGCAACCCCTACGCGGCTCAGGGCTACTCGATCCTCGACGGCAGCCTGACCGTGCAGATCACGGCCGACCACTACCCGTACGTCACCCGGCACGACGGGTCCACCGAGGACCTGTGCCAGGAGCTCGGCCGATCCTGAGCCCGGCGCCACCACCCGTCCGCGTGTGCCTCCGCGTGCGCCTCCACACCCGCCTGCGTGCCCGTGCCCGTGCCCGTGCCCGCGTCCGTCTCGGAGCGCGCGTCGGACGGGTGCGACCTACCGTGGACTGATGCGACCTGTTCCCTGGTGGGCGCTGGTGTCGGCGGGGATCGCGCCTCTGTTGCTCGTCGGCGGGTGGTTGGTCGCGGCCTCGTTCCAGGGGCCGGGATACGACCCGGTGACCGACACGATCAGTGCGCTGGCAGGCGGAGGCGCGGCGGACTCCTGGCTGATGGCCGGGGCCATCGGCGGGCTGGGCGCATGCCATCTGGTCACGGCGATCGGGCTGCGCGTCGCGGGGGTTGCCGGGCGGGTCGCGCTGGCGGCCGGGGGAGTGGCGTCGATCGTGGTCGCGTTCTCGCCGGTCCCGAGCAGCGGCGGGTCGCTGCGACACAGCGCCGCCACGGTGGTGGGGTACTCGTTCCTCGCCGTATGGCCGGTGCTGGCCGCGTACCGGCCGCACACACCGGCCTGGGGGCTGCGTCCGCTGCTGTCGGCGGCGGTCACGCTCGTGTCGCTGCTCGGGGCGGGCTGGTTCCTGCTGGCCTTGTGGGGGCACGGCGCGGCGGGCGTCGCCGAGCGGGTGGTGACCGGCGTGCAGGCGCTGTGGCCGCTGGTCGTGGTCTTCTCCTGCCTGGAACTCGAACGCGTGCGCCATCGAAGAACGGTCGCCCCCGACCGCGCGTGACGACGCGGGATGCCTGCAGCGGCCGCCTGAGGCACGCTGGAAACATGAGCACCAGCACCCTGGTCACCGTGCACTCCGTCGTCCCCGGCACGCGTCCGTTCCGCCGGGTCGAGATCCAGGGCTACGACGCGGGCCCGGCCTTCCGACAGGAGGACGTGCTGCGCCTCTGCCGCGACCGCGGATTCCACGACGTGAACCTCGACGACCCGAAGACCGTCACCTGGATCGGCGGCGGTCGCGAGACCTGGTCCTGAAGCCCTGAGGACGTGTCCGTGGCGATGGACAAGGCGGTCAGCGACTACATCGACGCGATCCCGGCGGAGCAACGCCCGCTCTTCGACCGGATCCACGGGCTGATCCTCACCGCCTGCCCCGACGCCGACGTCGTCCTCTCCTACGACATGCCGACCTACCAGGTCGGCAAGCGCCGGATCCACGTCGGGGTGTGGCAGCACGGCGTCTCGCTCTACGGCTGGCGCCGCGCGCAGCAGACCGGTTTCGTCGAAGGTCACCCGGAGCTGCTCCACGGCAAGGCGACGCTCCGCCTGCGCCCTGAGGACGCGGCAGGGATGTCCGACGACGAACTGCGCACGTTCCTGGCCGCCGCGCTGGGCGACTGACCGGGGGCGGCTGAGCGTGGGTGACTGAGCGCGGATGACTGTGCCGACACCTTGCCGTAGGAGGCGTTGGCGAGGGCGTTGCCGACGATGTCCCTGACCGCGTTGGCGATGACCACGATGACCACGGCGACGATGCCCTTGGGCAGCCAGGAGACGATCGCGTTGATCATCACGCTGATCGGGTTGTGTCCGAAGACGCCGAAGGCGAGCTGTAGGGCCATCAGCATGATCGCGTAGTACACGATCTTGGCGAGGATGCCGGTCATGGCGTACGAGGAGCCCTGAAGCGGACGTCCGATACCCGCCCGCTCGGCGACCCGCTCCGAGCCGACCCGCCGCAGCAACCGGTCGAGGACCTTGGCGATGAAGCGTGCCACGATCCAGCCGACGATCAGGATCGCCAGGAAGGCGATGAACTTGGGGACAAAGGCTGCGAACTTGGACCAGGCGTTCGAGATACCGCCACCGATGTCCACATTGAGGGCGAGATGGAGCCGGCCGATGCGCGACGCTCCCTCGTGTGACCTACTGGGGTGGTCGCTCTCGGAACGAACGACACGAACGAAGGGAACCAACGGTCATGACCACCACCGATGACGCGGGCCGCTTTCTCGAACTGGACCGGGGCCGCTCGGCCGTCCGCTTCGAACGTGTCTACGCCCGCCCGGTCGCCGCCGTCTGGGCGGCGGTCACCGATCCGACCGAGCTGGCCCAGTGGTTCCCGGCGCCCAAGGTCACCCTCGACCTCGTCCCGGACGCCGAGATCACCTTCGGAGGCGATCCGTCCGCACCGGACCTCGTCACCACCGGCCGGATCCTCGTCGCCGAGCGGCCCCGTCGGCTCCATTTCACCTGGGGCGCCGACGAGTTGCACTTCGATCTCGCGCCGCTCCCGGGCGGCGGCACGCGCTTCGCGCTCACCGACGTCCTCGATGTCCGCGCCGCCGCCGCCCGCAACGCCGCCGGTTGGGAGCTCTGTCTCGCGGCCCTCACCGCCCACCTCGGCGGCGGCGAGCACGCAGGGCCCCACGCCGGTCCCTCCGCCGCCTGGGAGGACCGCTACGCCGCCTACCTCACCGCCGGGTTCCCTTCCGGTGCCCCGATCCCGGGTCGTGACTGAGTGTCGGACCGGTGCATCGGCGTTCGCCGGCAGTTCTGACTTTTCGATTGCGCCGGTGGGGCGAATCGGGTGACCCTGCGGTGCGGCGTCTTCACGGGGCTCCGGGTGCGCAGGAGGCTCGGTGGTGGCCGAGTCCCGCGCTTCCGCCGCGGGGGCCGGGAGGTTGTGATGGAGATTCTGCTCGTTGCGTCCGCCTTCAACAGCCTGACGCAGCGCGTCTTCGCCGCGCTGCGCGACCGGGGACACACGGTCGGGGTGGAACTCGCGAGCGGATCTGCGCTGGTCGCGGCGGTACGGCAACGGTCGCCGGAGCTGATCATCGCACCGATGTTGAAGACGGCCCTGCCCGACGAGGTGTGGACGACCGTCGCCTGTCTGATCGTCCATCCGGGGCCGCTCGGTGACCGCGGACCCTCCTCGCTCGACCGCGCCGTCCAGGACGGTTGCGACACCTGGGGTGTGACGGTCCTTCAGGCCGAGGCGGAGATGGACGCGGGCCCGGTCTGGGCCACCGTCGACTGCCCGCTTCCGCCGCGCGGTAAGAGCGACCTCTACCGCAACGAGATCGCGGACGCCGCGCTGGAGGCGGTCCTCCTCGCTGTCGAACGCTTCACCTCCGGCGCGCACGAGCCAGGTACTGGCGCCTACGAGCTTGGCACCCATGAGCCCAGTGCCCATGAGCCCAGTGCCCACGAGCCCGGTACCTACGAGCCGCTGTCGCAGGAACTCCCCGAGATCCGCCAACGGGTCGTCACCAGGCCTTTCCTGCGCCAGCCCGAGCGGCGCATCGACTGGTCCGCCGACTCCACGGCCGACGTGCTGCGCAAGCTCCGTGCGGCGGACTCGCAGCCGGGCGTGCTGGACGAGCTGCTGGACGGGGAGTGGTTCCTGCACGGCGGGCACGAGGAGGACCGGCTGCGCGGCCGTCCGGGGGAGCTGCTGGCGACCCGCCACGGCGCCGTCTGCCGCGCCACCGTGGACGGCGCGGTGTGGATCCCGCAGCTGCGCCCGCGTCGGACTCCGGGCGCGCAGAGCACCTTCGCGCTGCCCGCGACACTCGCGCTCGGCCCGCAGCTGCCGCGACTGCCCGAGGAGCCGGTGGAGCTGGAGCTCCCCGCCGGTCGCCGGACCTGGACGGACATCCGCTACCGCGAGCACGGCGAGGTCGGCACGCTGTCGTTCTCCTTCGCGGGCGGCGCGATGGGGACGAGCCAGTGCCGACGTCTCCTCGCCGCCTACCGCGAGGCCTGCAGCCGGCCCACCTCCGTGCTGCTGCTGGGCGGGCAGCGGGACTTCTTCAGCAACGGCATCCACCTCAACGTCATCGAGGCTGCGGCCGACCCCGGGTTGGAGTCCTGGGCCAACATCAACGCCATCGACGACCTGGTGGAGGCCGTGCTCACCACCACCGACCGGCTCGTCGTCGCCGCGCTCGGCGGCAACGCCGCAGCGGGCGGGGCGATGCTGGCACTGGCGGCCGACGAGGTCTGGTGCCGCGACGGCGTCGTGCTCAACCCGCACTACCGGCTGATGGGCCTGACCGGCTCGGAGTTCTGGACCCTGTCGCTGCCCCGACGCGTCGGCCCGCAGGCCGCGCACGCGCTGGTCACCCAGGCACTGCCGGTCAGTGCGGAGCGCGCGGCCACGATGGGCCTGGTGGAGCGGGTGATCGCCTGCCCGCCCGAGGAGTTCGGCGCGCACGCCGCCCATCTGGCGGAGCACCTGGCCGGGATGCCCGGCACGCCCGCCCGGATCGCCCGGAAGAAGGCCGCGAGGGAGCGTCAGGAGGCAGAGCGTCCGCTGTGCCTCTTCCGCGACGCGGAGCTGGAGCGCATGCACACCATCTTCTTCGACCCCGAGCAGCCCTACCACGCGCTCCGCCGGGCCTTCGTGCACAAGCACGCCGTCCTCGCCACGCCGGAGCACCTGCGGCCACCGCTTCCCCGGACGCCTCAGGCGCGGCCTCAAGGCCGGTCGGTCGCCCGGTCGGCTGTGCACACGTCACTCTGACAGCCGCGCTTGGGGGGCGACTGCGGCGTGGCGCGCGGTATCCAGTAACCAGGACGCCGTTGTCTGGATCCATTGACGTCCGGGTCCGTTGATTCCTTCCCCCAGGAGGCATCCATGTCGGATGCGAAGTCTTCCACCATGACCGCAGGGGCCACCGCTCTGAGCGCCGAGGACGACGAGGCGCCGATCCATGTTCTCTGGATCAACGCCGGGCTGAGCTGTGACGGCGACTCGGTGGCGCTGACGGCCGCCACTCAGCCGAGCATCGAGGAGATCGCCATGCGCGCGCTCCCCGGTCTACCGAGGATCGCCGTGCACTGGCCGTTGATCGACTTCGAGTGCGGTCCGGTCCAGGGCGCGGACGCGTTCATCGAGTGGTTCTTCAAGGCCGATCGCGGCGAACTCGAGCCGTTCGTACTGGTGATCGAGGGGTCCATCCCCAACGAGTCGATCAAGCCCGAGGGTTACTGGTGCGGCTTCGGCGACGACCCCGTGACCGGTCAGCCCATCACCACCAGCGAGTGGTTGGACCGACTGGCCCCCAAGGCGCTGGCGGTCGTGGCCATCGGTACCTGCGCGACCTACGGCGGCATCCACGCCATGGCGGGCAACCCGACCGGCGCGATGGGCGTGCCGGACTACCTCGGCTGGAACTGGAAGTCCAAGGCCGGGATCCCGATCGTCTGCGTGCCCGGCTGCCCGATCCAACCGGACAACTTCGCGGAGACGCTGACGTACCTGCTCTACCAGGCGGCCGGGTCCGCGCCGATGATCCCGCTGGACGACAAGCTGCGGCCGACCTGGCTGTTCGGCGCGACCGTCCACGAGGGCTGCGACCGCGCCGGCTACTACGAGCAGGGCGAGTTCGCGACCACTTACGACTCGCCCAAGTGCCTGGTGAAGCTCGGCTGCTGGGGTCCGGTCGTCAAGTGCAACGTCCCGAAGCGCGGTTGGATCAACGGCATCGGCGGCTGCCCGAACGTGGGCGGCATCTGCATCGCCTGCACCATGCCCGGCTTCCCGGACAAGTTCATGCCGTTCATGGACGAGCCGCCCGGCGGCAAGGTGTCCAGCACGGCCAGCGAGATCTACGGCGCGGCCATCCGCAGGCTGCGCGCGATCACGGCGCACACGGTGGACCAGGAGCCGAAGTGGCGCCACACCGGCCGCGAGCTCACCACGGGTTATCGCAAGCCCTGGTGACGATCAGTCAGAGATCGGTCGGAGCCGTCGGTCAGAGCTCCGGACGAACAGCGCAAGCAGAAGGGCACGGCACACGACGATGGCAGCGGGAGACGGCACCGGACTGTTGGAGATGTCCTGGGATCCGATCACACGGATCGTAGGCAGCCTCGGCATCCACACGAAGATCGACTTCAAGCAGAAGCGGGTCGCCGAGTGCTACAGCACCTCGTCCGTCTTCCGCGGCTACAGCGTCTTCATGCGCGGCAAGGATCCGCGCGACGCGCACTTCATCACCAGCCGCATCTGCGGCATCTGCGGTGACAACCACGCGACGTGCTCGGTGTACGCGCAGAACATGGCGTACGGGGTGAAGCCGCCGCATCTGGGCGAGTGGCTGATCAACCTCGGCGAGTCCGCCGAGTACATGTTCGACCACAACATCTTCCAGGAGAACCTGGTCGGGGTCGACTACTGCGAGAAGATGGTCAAGGAGACCAACCCGGGCGTGCTCGAACTCGCCGAGCGCACCGAGGCCCCGCACGCCGGCGACCACGGCTACCGGACCATCGCCGACATCATGCGCTCGCTCAACCCGCTGGAGGGCGAGTTCTACCGGGAGGCGCTGCAGGTCAGCCGCTACACCCGGGAGATGTTCTGTCTGATGGAGGGCCGCCACGTGCACCCCTCCACCCTCTACCCGGGCGGCACCGGCACGGTTGCCTCGGTGCAGCTGCTCACCGACTACCTCAGCCGGCTGATGCGCTACGTCGAGTTCATGAAGAAGGTGGTCCCGCTCCACGACGACCTCTTCGACTTCTTCTACGAGGCCCTCCCCGGCTACGAGGAGGTCGGCCGTCGCCGAGTCCTGCTCGGCTGCTGGGGTGCCCTCAACGACCCGGAGTTCTGCGACTTCACCTACCGCAACATGACCGACTGGGGCCGGCGGATGTTCGTCACCCCGGGCGTGGTCGTGGACGGCAAGCTGGTCACCAACGACCTGACCCGGATCAACCTGGGCATCCGCATCCTGCTGGGCAGCTCCTACTACCAGGACTGGGAGGGGCAGGAGAAGTTCGTCACCCACGACCCGCTGGGCAACCCGGTCGACGCCCGCCACCCGTGGAACCAGCACACCATCCCGGCCCCGCAGAAGCGCGACTTCGACGACAAGTACAGCTGGGTCATGTCGCCGCGCTGGTTCGACGGTCAGGACTACCTCGCCCTGGACACCGGCGGCGGCCCGATCGCGCGGCTGTGGTCCACCGCGCTCTCCGGGCTGGTCGACATCGGCTACGTCAAGGCCACCGGCCACAGCGTCGTCATCAACCTGCCCAAGTCGCTCACCAAGCCGGAGACCACCTTCGAGTGGAAGATCCCGCAGTGGAGCAACGCGCTGGAGCGCAACCGGGCCCGCACCTACTTCCAGGCCTACGCCGCCGGCGTCGCGCTGCACAGCATCGACATGGCGCTGGCCGAGGTCCGCGCCGGGCGCACCCAGACCTGGGAGAAGTTCGAGGTCCCGGACGAGGCGATCAGCTGCGGCTTCACCGAGGCCGTGCGCGGCGTGCTCTCGCACCACATGGTGGTCCGCGACGGCAAGATCGCCAACTACCACCCCTACCCGCCGACACCGTGGAACGCCAGCGTGCGCGACTCCTACGGCACCCCCGGCCCCTACGAGGACGCGGTGCAGAACACCCCGATCTTCGAGGAGAACCCGCCGGACAACTTCAAGGGCATCGACATCATGCGGGCCGTCCGCAGCTTCGACCCGTGTCTGCCCTGCGGCGTGCACATGTACGTCGGCGGCGGCAAGACCGTCCAGAAGATGCACGTCCCCACCGGCCTGAGCGGAATGGCCGGATGACGGGGGATCAGCACCCGTCCGACGCGACCGCGGCGCGGGTCGAGGAGTTGCTGGACCGCCTTGCGTCCAGCAGCGACCCGGCCGCGGCGGCCACCGCCGAGGAGTTGGTCCGCGCGCTGATGGACTTCTACGGAGCGGGCCTGGCCCGGGCGGTGGAGCTGCTGTCCGGGCGCAGCGGCAGCCCCCTGGACGCACTGCTCGACGACGAGGTCACCGCCGGACTGCTGGTCCTGCACGACCTGCATCCGGACGACGTCCCCGCCCGCGTCCGCCGCGCCCTGCGCGCGGCGGACGCGGGGGAGTGGGAGCTCGTCTCGCTCGACGTGGAGACGGGTGCGCTGACGATCCGTCAATCCTCGACCGACAGTGGTGGCGGTGGTTGCGGCTGTGGCAACAGCGCCGATACCGTACGCGTCCGGGTGCGGGCGGCGCTGGCCGGGTTCGCGCCCGAGGTGACGCAGGTCGACCTGCTGGCTGCCGAACCAGCCCGTCGTGAGCCGCCGTTGCTGCAGATCGGCCTGCGGCCCGGTGCCGCCGCGCCGGTGGAGGCACGATGACGGCGCTCCCGTCCACGCCTGCGGCCCGTCTCCGGACGGGCCTGCGGCGCTTCACCGGCCCCCGCCCGCCCGCCGTCGAACGCTGCGAGCTGTGCGCGGCGGAGGTCGGCCCGGGCCACCGGCACCTCGTCGACACCGAACGCCGGGTGCTGGCCTGCGCCTGCACCGCCTGCGCCATGCTCTTCGATCGGCCGGGCGCGGAGACAGCCACGGGCGCGGGCCGGTTCCGCACCGTCCCCGACCGCTACCTGTCCGACCCCGACGCCGCGCTGGACGACGGGAGTTGGGCGGGTCTGCAGATCCCCGTCGGCATGGTCTTCTTCCTGCGCGACGGTGCGAGCGGCCAGGTGACCGCCTTCTATCCGAGCCCGGCCGGGGCCACCGAGAGCGAGCTGGAGCCGCAGGCCTGGGAGGCGATCCGGGCGGCGACTCCGCTCGCCGACGAACTGGCCCCGGACGTCGAGGCGTTGCTGCTCCGTCACCACCAGCACCGCAGCGCGTGCTTCCTGGTCCCGGTCGACGCCGCCTACGAGCTGGTCGGCCGGATGCGGCGACGCTGGCAGGGCTTCGACGGCGGCGCGGAGGCGCACGCCGAACTGGAGCTGTTCTTCGACCACGTCACCCGCCGGGCGCACCGTGCGCAACAGCCATCGAAGGGACGCCCATGAGCGGGCTCGACTTCGCCTGCACCGAGGTCCGGGCCGAGCCGTATGCGGCCGGGCCGACCCTGCTGTTCCGGGTCAGGATCACCGCCCAGGGCGAGCCGCAGCGGGTCCATGCGCTCGCCCTTCGCTGCCAGTTCCGGATCGAGCCGGCCCGCCGTCACTACTCCGAGCCCGAGGCGGAGCGCCTCGGCGACCTCTTCGGCGAGCGCTCGCGCTGGGGCAGCACGCTGCATCCGCTCCAGTTCGCCCAGGTCGGCGTGGTGGTCCCGGGGTTCACCGGCAGCACCGAGGTGGAGCTGCCGGTGCCGGTCAGCTACGACCTGGACATCGCCGCGACCCGCTACCCCGACGCGCTGGCCGAGGGCGAGGTGCCGTTGCTGCTGCTCTTCTCCGGCACGGCTTTCCGCGGCTCCGGCGGGTTCCAGGTCGAGCCGGTGCCATGGGACAAGGAGGCGGTCTGCCGGATGCCGGTCGCCGTCTGGCGCGAGGCGATCGACGCACACTTCCCCGGCTGCGGCTGGCTCCGGTTGCCACGGGACACCATGGCCGCCCTCCAGGCCTACCGCTCCCGGCACGCGCTGCCGTCCTGGGAGGCCACCGTGGAGCGGCTGCTGGGTGAGGCGGATGAGGACGCGGAGGGCGGACCGGCTCTCGCCGCAGCTGCGGCCCGTGCCGTGACCGCCTTTCCTTCCGTCCCCACCATCCACACCGCCGAGGGGAGCCTGCGATGACCGCCGGCCCGGCCAGGACGGCACCCGTCGACGAGCTCCTCGCGACGGCCCGCCAGGTCGCCGACGCCGTCCTCTACGAGGGCTACGTCCTCTACCCGTACCGCGCCTCCTCGGCCAAGAACCGGATGCGCTGGCAGTTCGGCGTGCTGGTACCGCCGTCCTGGGGTCGGGACAGCGGCGAGCACGCGCACCAGCGGACCGAGTGCCTGCTGGAGCCGCGCGAGGGCGGCCGGCTGCACGTGCTGCTGCGCTTCCTGCGCACCCAGCGCCGAACCGTCCACGAGGTCGCGCCCGACGGCAGCCACCGGCCGGTCGCGGCCCTGGAGCTCCCGGATCGGGTGCTGGTGCCCTGGGACGAGGGCGTGGAGGAGGAGCTCCGCCTCGACGTCGACGTCACCGAACTCGTCGACGGTGGCGTGGAGTTGCCGTTCTCCCGGCCCGCGGCCGAGGAGACCGAGGAGCTCCGCGACGCGGCGGGTGCGCGGATCGGCAGGCTGGTGCGCCGCCGCGAGCGGGTCGACGGCGTGCTGCGACTCGTCGCCACCGAACTCCCGGGCCCCTACCCGGTGTTGCGGCTGACGGCGGTGGTGGAGAACGGCGGCGGGTGGAGTCCGCTCCCCGGCGAGGAGGCCGACCGGGAGGCGGCGTTGGCGCATGCCCTGGTCTCCGCACATCTGCTGCTCGGTCTGACGGCGGGCTCGTTCGTCTCCATGACCGATCCGCCCGAGTGGGCCAAGTCGGCCGTGGCGGAGTGCCGCAACGAGCACACCTGGCCGGTCCTGGCGGGCGTCGACGGGGCGGCCGACGTGCTGCTCTCCTCGCCGATCATCCTGGAGGACCATCCGCGCATCGCTCCCGAGAGCCTCGGCACGCTGTACGACGCCACCGAGATCGACGAGATCCTCGCCCTGCGCACCGCCACGCTGACCGACCAGGAGAAGCGCGAGGCACGCGGTACGGACGCGCGTGCCGCCGCCGTGATCGAGCTGGCCGACAACATGCCACCGGAGATCCTCGATCGCCTCCACGGTGCGATCCGCTCGCTGCGCGAGGTCGGCGGCACCCCAGCTTCGTCCGCTCCGTCCGCTTCGTCCGCTCCGACGGTTGGCGTTGCCGCGCCGTTCGACGCGCCGCCGGACGCCGACCTCGTCTACCAGGAGTTCGACCCGTTCCGCACGGAGACCCCCTGGTGGGACCCGGCGGCGGATGCCAGTGTCGATCCCGGCCGGGACCAGGTGCTGGTCGACGGCATCCCGGTGCGGGCCGGCAGTCGCGTGGTGCTGCGTCCCGGACGGAGGCGGACGGACGCACAGGACATCTTCCTGCACGGCCGGACCGCGCTGGTCGAGGCGGTGCTGCACGACGTGGACGGCGGTGTGCACGTCGCGGTCACGGTCGAGGGCGACCCCGGCGCGGACATCCAGCGCGAGCAGGGCCGCTTCCGCTACTTCCAGCCCGACGAGCTCACCCCGGTGGAGGCGTCGTGACCGACTCCTACCCGGCTCCGGAGCCGCCGCGCACGCTGATCGCAGGGATCGGCAACATCTTCCTCGGCGACGACGGCTTCGGCATCGAGGCGGTCCGTCGCCTGGCCGAGCAGCCGCTGCCGGAGGGTGTCGAAGCCGTGGACATCGGCGTCCGTGGCGTCCATCTCGCCTACCAACTCCTGGACGGCTACCACACGGTGGTGCTGCTGGACGCGATGGCCCGGGGCGGCGACCCCGGCACGGTGTACCTGGTCGAGGACGCCCGCGTCGGCAGCGCCCGGGCCGACGCGGGGGCGGAGGGGCCGGTGCTGGACGGGCACCGGATGTCGCCGGACGCCGTGCTCGCCCTGCTCGACCACCTCAGCGCCGGGACCGGTGGCAGCAGGCCGCAGCGGGTCGTGGTGGTCGGATGCGAACCGGCGAGCGTCGCCGAGGGCATCGGGCTCAGCGACGCCGTGGCCGCGTCCCTGGAGCGGGCCGTGGCCGTGGTCCTCGACCAGCTCCCGATCGCGACCGTCCAACTGCCCGAAACTGACTGACCACTCGTCATATTCGTGTACCGACAGACAGAAGAAGGAGGTTCGCCCATGTTCAAGCTTCTCTTCGGAGCGGTGCTGGTCGCCGCGGCCGGTGCGGTCGTCGTCAACCTGCCCGACATCAAGCGCTATCTGCGGATCCGCAGCATGTGAGCTGCGACCGAACGGTGGAGCCGGGACGGACGCGTCGGCGTGGCGCGTCCGTCGGCATGTTCGGCCGCCGTGTAATGGAGCGGCGTCGGGGCGCACCGAGCCCGATGCCCAGGGAGTCCGCATGCACGAGATGTCCATCGCGCTGGCCGTCGTCGACCAGGTGCAGGACGCCGCACGCGCGGACCGGCAGGGCGCGTCCGGCATGGCTCCGGTCGGCATGGTTCCCGACCGGGTCACGCTGCGGATCGGCGAGTTGGCGGGAGTGGTGCCCGACGCGCTGCACTTCTGTTTCCAACTGGCCTGCGAGGGCACCCTGCTGGACGGCGCCCGGCTGCTCACCGAGAGCGTCGAGGGCCGCGCCCACTGCACGCCGTGCGACCACCAGTGGTCCACCGGAATGCCGCCGGACCTCTGCTGTCCGCGCTGTGGCTCCGGCGCGAGCGGCCTGCTGGCGGGACGGGAACTGGAGATCGCCGAGGTCCACTGGAGCGAGCCGGGCGAGCCGGGAGAGCTGAGCAAGCCGGGCGAGCCGTGCCGACCGGCGGACCACTTCGTCGTCGAGGAGGCCTGAGGACCGTGTGCCGGGTGACCCAGCTGCAACAGGCGATCCTCGCCAAGAACGACCACCACGCCGACGGCCTCCGCGCAGCGCTGGCTGCGCGCGGCACCGGTCTGGTCAACCTGCTCTCCAGCCCCGGCAGCGGCAAGACCGCGTTGCTGGAGGCGGAGTTGACCCTGGCGCGGCAGCGCGGCGTCCCGGTCGCGGCCCTCACCGCCGACCTGGCCACCGAGAACGACGCCACCCGGCTGGCCCGTTCGGGCGTGCCGGTCAAGCAAGTGCTGACCGACGGGCTCTGCCACCTGGAGTCCGAGATGCTCGACGCGCATCTGGACGGCTGGCTGCCGGAACCGACCCGGCTGCTCTTCGTCGAGAACGTCGGCAACCTGGTCTGTCCCGCCTCCTACGACCTCGGCGAGTCGCTCCGCGTGGTGCTGGCCTCGGTCACTGAGGGGGAGGACAAGCCGCTCAAGTACCCGACCGCGTTCGGGCTGGCCCAGCTGGTCGTGGTGACCAAGAACGACCTGGCGGAGGCCGTCGAGTTCGACCGCGAAACGCTGCTCGCCAACATCCAGCGGGTCAACCCGGGCGTGGAGGTGGTCTTCACCTCGACGCGGCGCGACGGCGAGGGGGTCGGCCTGCTGCTCGACCGGGCCCTCGCGGTCGCCGACGGGGCACCGGCCCACCGGCCGCTCATGGCCGCCGAAGCGGCCGCGAACGGGCACGGGCACGGGCACAGTCATGGGCACGGGCACAGCCGTCACGACCACGACGCGCACGCGCACTGAGAGCCGCGACCGATGACCGCGCCCACGACCACCCCCGAGCGCCCCGCCGGCGGGGAACGTCGCCGCGTGACGGTCCGGGGCGTGGTCCAGGGCGTGGGCTTCCGGCCGTTCGTCTTCGGGCTGGCCAACGAGCTCCGGCTGGCCGGGTTCGTCACCAACACCGGTGAGGGCGTGGTCACCGAGGTGGAGGGCGCGCACGAGTCCGTCGCCGCGTTCTGCCTCCGGATCGCCGCAGACGCGCCGCCGTTGGCCGTGGTCGAGTCGGTCAGCCACGAGAGCGTCGCCGCCGCCGGTGAGACGGGCTTCCGGATCGAGGTCTCCCGGTCGGAGGGCCCGCGCCGCACGCTGGTCTCGCCGGACACCGCCACCTGCGCCGCCTGCCTGGCCGAGCTGGCCGATCCGCGGAACCGCCGCTACCGGCACCCCTTCATCACCTGCACGCACTGCGGCCCGCGTTTCACCATCGTCACCGGCCTGCCCTACGACCGGGCCAACACCACCATGGCCCGGTTCCCGATGTGTGCGCGCTGCGAGCGCGAGTACACCGACCCCGCCGACCGCCGCTTCCACGCCCAGCCGGTGGCCTGCCACGACTGCGGCCCGACGCTGCGACTGCTGCTCGCAGACGAGGGAGGCGACGGCCGTCCGCCCTTGGACGCCCCGGGCGCCCCGGACTCTGACCCGATCGCCGCCGCCCGGCGTCTCCTTGCGGACGGTCGGATCCTGGCCGTGAAGGGCCTCGGCGGATACCACCTCGCCTGCGACGCGACCAATGCGGCGAGCGTCGCCCTGCTGCGCCGCCGAAAGAACCGCGGCGACAAGCCGTTCGCGCTGATGGTCGCCCAACTCGCCGACGTCGAGCCGCTGGTGTGTATCGACGACGCCGAGCGCCGACTGCTCACCGGAAACCGCCGCCCGATTGTGCTGCTGCGGCGTCGTGGTGATGTGGCGTCAGAAACGCTCGACGGTACGGTCCCGGCCGCCGAGGTCGCACCCGGCAGTCCGGATCTGGGCGTGATGCTGCCCTACACCCCGTTGCACCACCTGCTGCTCGGCCTCCCCGGCGACCGGCCCGGCCCGCGTCTGCTGGTGATGACCAGCGGAAACCTCGGCGGTGAGCCGATCGTCACCGACGACGCGGAGGCGCTGACCAGGCTCGCGCCGCTGGTGGACGCGTGGCTGACGCACGACCGGCCGATCCAGGTGCCGTGCGACGACTCCGTCGTGCGGGTGGTGGACGGCGAGGAACTGCTGGTCCGGCGTTCGCGCGGCTACGCGCCGCTTCCGGTCACGCTGGCCTTCCCGGTCCGGCCCGCGTTGGCGGTCGGCGGGGACCTGAAGAACGCCTTCTGCCTCGGTCAGCAGCGTCACGCGTGGCTCTCCGCGCACGTCGGCGACATGGACGACCTCGCCACGCTCACCGCGTTCAAGTGTGCCGAGCGGCAGTTGGAGAGCATCACCGGCGTCACGCCGACCCTGCTCGCCGCCGACGCGCACCCCGGCTACCGTGCCTCGGGCTGGGCGCGCCGCAACGCCGGGGAGCGGCCGGTGCGGTCGGTGCAGCACCACCACGCGCATGTGGCCGCAGTGATGGCCGAGAACGGCCTGGACGGCACCGGTCCGGTGCTCGGCGTCGCCTTCGACGGAACCGGCTACGGCGACGACGCGGCCGTGTGGGGCGGCGAGTTTCTCCTCGCCGACTACGACGGCTACCGACGGCTCGCCCATCTCGCCTACGTCCCGTTGCCCGGTGGCGACGCGGCGGTGCGCCGCCCCTACCGGATGGCCCTGGCCCACCTCTTCGCCGCCGGACTGCCGTGGGACGACCGCCTGCCCTGCGTCGCCGCCTGCCCGGACGACGAACGGCCGGTGCTGGAACGGCAGTTGCAGCGTGGTCTGGCCTGCGTGCCGACATCGAGCACGGGCCGCCTCTTCGACGCGGTCTCGTCCCTCGCGGGCGTCTGTCACCAGGCGCGCTACGAGGCGCAGGCCGCGATCGAGTGGGAGGCCGCGGCCTACGCCTGGCAGCGCGACGGCGGCGCGTCCGGCCGTGGCTACCGCTTCGCGCTCGCGTCCCCGGCTGGGGATGCGACCGGCGGTGCGGACGCGCCGCTGCGGCTCGACCCTGGACCGGTGCTCGCCGCTGTCGCGGCGGACGTGCTCGCGGGTGCGCCGACCGGCCTGATCGCCTCCCGGTTCCACAGTGGCCTCGCCGACGCGGTCCGGCAGGTCTGCGCGACCGTCCGGGAGCGGACCGGCGTCGGGACCGTGGCCCTGAGCGGCGGCGTCTTCGCCAACGCGCTGCTGGCCTCCGCGTGCGCGCGCGGACTGCGGGACGACGGCTTCACCGTGCTGCGCCACCGCCTGGTCCCGCCCAATGACGGCGGGCTCGCGCTCGGCCAACTCGCCGTCGCCGCCCGCGTCCAGACCGCTGAGCGACCCCAGGTTTGATCCTCCCAGGCTGATCCGAGACAAGGAGAAGAGCGTCCATGTGCCTCGCGGTACCCGGAAGAGTCCTCGAGATCGAGGAGCGGGACGGAACTCGGATGGCCACCGTCGACTTCGGTGGTGTGGTCAAGGACGTGTGCCTGGAGTACCTGCCCGACCTGCAGGTCGGCGAGTACACCATCGTCCATGTCGGCTTTGCCCTGCAACGACTTGACGAGGAGTCAGCACGCCGCACCCTCGCCCTTTTCGAGGGGCTCGGGCTGCTGGAGGAGGAGTTCGGCGACCAGTGGGAGATCGCCGCCCGGGCCGCCGGATCCGATGGCACAGACGCCACGCGCGGCACGGACGGCACACGCGGCACAGACGGCACGCACGGCGTAGACGTGCAGCGGGAGGCGTAGCGGTGAAGTACCTCGAAGAGTTCCAGAATCCCGACCTCGCCCGGCGGTTGCTCGACGAGATCCATGCCACGGTGACCCGACCCTGGGCGCTGATGGAGGTGTGCGGCGGTCAGACCCACTCCATCATCCGCCATGGCATCGACCAACTCCTGCCCGACCAGGTCGAGTTGATCCACGGCCCTGGCTGTCCGGTGTGTGTGACGCCGCTGGACGTCATCGACAAGGCACTGGAGATCGCCTCGCGCCCGGACGTGATCTTCTGCTCCTTCGGCGACATGCTCCGCGTCCCGGGCACCGGGCGCGACCTGTTCCAGGTGCGCAGCGAGGGCGGCGACGTGCGCGTCGTCTACTCGCCGCTGGACGCGCTGCGGATCGCGCAGCAGAACCCCGGGAAGCAGGTGGTCTTCTTCGGCATCGGCTTCGAGACCACCGCTCCACCCAACGCCATGACGGTGCATCAGGCGGGCAAGCTCGGCATCCGCAACTTCAGCCTGCTGGTCTCGCACGTCCGGGTCCCGCCCGCGATCGAGGCCATCATGAGCTCGGCGGAGTGCCGGGTCCAGGCCTTCCTGGCCGCCGGGCACGTCTGCAGCGTGATGGGCGTCGAGGAGTACCCCGAACTGGCCGAGCGGTTCCGGGTGCCGATCGTGGTCACCGGGTTCGAGCCGCTCGACATCCTGGAGGGCGTCCGCCGCGCGGTGCGCCAACTGGAGCGCGGTGAGCACACGGTGGAGAACGCCTACGAGCGCGCCGTCCGACCCGAGGGCAACCCGGCGGCCCTGGCGATGCTGGCCGACCTGTTCGAGGTCACCGACCGCGCCTGGCGCGGCATCGGCGTGATCCCGCGCAGCGGCTGGCGACTTGCCGAGAAATATCGCGAGTACGACGCCGAACACCGGTTCCAGGTAGGGGAGATCGCCACTCAGGAGCCGACCGCCTGCCGCGCCGGTGAGGTGCTCCAGGGCCTGATCAAGCCGCACCAGTGCGAGGCCTTCGGGACCGCCTGCACCCCGCGCACACCGCTCGGCGCGACCATGGTCTCCAGCGAGGGGGCCTGCGCCGCGTACTACCTCTACCGGCGCCTGGGCAGCACGCCCACGGCCCAGCCGCAGCAGACCCTGGAGGGGACCTCCGTTGGCTGACACCCTGGATGTTCAGGCACCGGACTTCTCCGGCTGGACCTGTCCCGCTCCGCTGCGTGACCTGCCCCGGATCGTCATGGGCCACGGCGGTGGCGGAACGCTCTCCGGCGAGCTGGTCCAGCACGTCTTCGCCCCGGCCTTCGGTGGGGAGCACCTGGCGGCGCTCGGCGACTCCGCCGTGCTGGACGTCGGGGGCGTGCGACTCGCCTTCTCCACCGACTCGTTCGTGGTCCGGCCGCTCTTCTTCCCCGGCGGCAGCATCGGCGACCTGGCGGTCAACGGCACCGTCAACGACCTGGCCATGAGCGGCGCTGAGCCGCTCTACCTCTCCTGCGGGTTCATCCTGGAGGAGGGCGTCGAGACGGCCACCGTCGCCCGGGTCGCCGAGGCGCTCGGCGCGGCGGCCCGCAGCGCGGGCGTCGAGGTCGTCACCGGCGACACCAAGGTGGTGGAGGCCGGCCACGGCGACGGCCTCTACATCAACACGGCGGGTATCGGGGTGGTCCCGACCGGTGTCGACATCCGGCCGCAGCGTGCGGTGCCGGGGGACGTGGTCATCGTCAGCGGGCCGATCGGCGTGCACGGCGTGGCCATCATGAGCGTCCGCGAGGGCCTGGAGTTCGGCGTCGAGGTGCAGAGCGACTGCGCGGCCCTCGGCGGCCTCGTCCAGACGATGCTGGGCGCCTGCCGCGACCTGCACGTGCTGCGCGATCCGACCCGGGGCGGACTGGCCGCGGCGCTCAACGAGATCGCCCAGGCCTCGTCGGTCGGCGTGGTCGTCCAGGAGCGCGCGGTCCCGGTCCCGCCCGAGGTGGCCAACGCCTGCGCGATCCTCGGCCTGGACCCCTGGTACGTGGCCAACGAGGGCAAGCTGGTCGCCTTCGTCCCGCGTGCCGAGGCGGACGCCGTCCTCGCGGCGATGCGCGCCCACCCGCTGGGCGCGCAGGCGGCGATCGTGGGCGAGTGCACGGACGATCACCCGGGCATGGTCGTCGCCCGCACGGGCCTGGGCGGCACCCGCGTCGTGGACACTCCGCTCGGCGAGCAGTTGCCCCGGATCTGCTGAACAGGGCCATGGTCGGGCGGACTCAGGACCTTCCCGCCCGCCCGACCATCGCAGCCCAGCGAGCGGGCGGCAGCTTCATAGTGATCGCCTGCTCCAGTGCCGCCCGCTGCCGTCGGCTCAGCTCGGGCTGGACATGGTGCAGGTGGCGCGGGAACATCAGCGAGACCAGGTTGTGCCTCGGCAACTCGACGGCGGGCAGGACCGCAGGCATCCGCAACTCGTACTGGCTGTACGCCAGGCCCGCCGCCTGGGCGACCTGCGCGACCTTGGAGTCGCTCATCCCGAGCCCCGGCATGGTGAGCAGCCGTCGGCTGCCGGCGTCCAGCAGCAGGAGCCGTACCTCCGAGGCTTGGCCGTAGTTCTCGCGCAGCCAGACCAGTTCCACCGGCACGTCGGCCAACGGCGAGCCGAGCGCCGACGGCGGGGTGTTCGGCCCGAGCTGGATCCTGAAGCTGCCGGCAGGTCCGTAGCAGACCACCAGCGCCTGGCCGGTCCAGTGCAGATAGGCGCTGTGCACCCACAGCTCGTCCTCGGGGGGGAGGTTCCGCACGCCCAGCATCTCCCGGCCCCGGCGCCGTGAAGGGTGGGCGCTGCACATCGCGCCCAACCCGCCGGGCGCGGGCAGGAACCGGTCCGGCACCAGCCAGCCGGACCGTCCGCGCGTCGGATCGAACTCCAGCGGCCGATCCTGCCCCGCCCGCGCAGTCAGAGTCTGCGCCTCCTCCAGGACCCGCCCGGCGCGCACGTCCCGACGCAGTGCGCGCGGGGTGAACTGCCAGAGCACCGTCTCCACCAGCAGCGGGACAGGCACCAACAGCGCGGCCCAGACCGACGCCGCGCCGAACCGGAGGGGCAGGGCGACTGCCGCTGCCATGGCCGGCACCGTGCTCACCCGTAGTGCGATCCGCCGACTCAGCCGCCGTAGCCGGAGTGCGTCCGCCAGCCCCTCCTCGGGGGCCGTCCAGACCCGCCAGCTGAACGCCGTGAGCAGGCACGGCAGCGCCGACTCGATCCACACCTCCCGCGCGGTAGTGGCGCCCTGCCGCAAGCCGACGGCGACACAGACGGCCCCGGCCAGCGCCGGGACGGCGGTCAGCACATACCTGCGCCGACGCATCCAGAACGCTCTGCAGCGGTGCCGCAGAACGGACATGACATTCCGTTGCACCCTGTCCATGGCGCCCCCCGTTTCCCCGTGTGCGCCCGACAGCAGGAGTATCCGCCCGGAACGGCGGCCGGGCACCGGGTCGGTCGCGGTCGGATCTCCCGGGCCGTGGCCACGCCGGTTGCCGGTGGTGCGGGGCGGTGGTGAGCTTGAGGGGAGCCGAGAACCGGCAGAGCAGCGTGGGGAAGCGGGTGACGACGGGATGAAGGCGAAAGTAGGTGACCGGCTGCGCTTCCTGGGGCACCAGGTGGGCGCGCCCGACCACTTCGGTCGGGTGGTCGAGGTGATGGGCAAGGAAGGCGATCCGCCGTACCTGGTCGAGTTCGACGACGGGCACCGGGCTGAGGTCTTCCCCGGGACCGACTGCGAACTCGAACACGCGGGTGCCCGTCACAGCGCCGCATAGACCGCAGAGAGCAAGGGCTTAGCCCCGCGCGTCTGCGCGGGGCTACGCCATTCGGGTGATTGCGCGGTTCAGGGCTGCCGGATCGCCGAGATCTCGAACTCCAGCCGGATCTTGTCGCTGACCAGCTGCCCTTGACCGACAGGTCGCCCACCACGTTGAAGTGCGTGGCGTCGACCGGTTCGACCGCCGTGGAGACGAAAGTGATCTCCGGGTGGTTCGGCAGGTCGAGGAAGTCGTTGCTGCGCAGGTGGCCGTCGCGCTGCTCGTTGCGGGTGTCGAGGCTGTCGGTCTTGATCGTGATGCGGACCGAGGACTTGCTCGGGTCGGCTCCGTCGACCTGCGCGGTGCCGTCGAACTCCTTGAAGAACCCGCGGACCTTGGTGACCATCGCGTGCCGGGCGACGAAGCCGATCTCGCTGCGCGCCGGGTCCAGCGCGTAGACCCCGGTCAGGTCGGCGTGGGGGTGGTCGTCATCACGGGCTCCAGAGGGACGCGGCAGGGGCGGGCGGGCTGCTCGGGCGGGCTCCGCGTTAGGCAGCCGCGCACAGGGCCGCTTCCCGTCGCGCGATCCCGACCTCCGGCCGACCTCCGAACGGCCCAACCCCGTCCCCGAAGCAATGGATTTCCGGCCGCCGGGCACCTTCTGCGCAAGGGACGGGTACGGCTGCGCGCATGTGCGCTGCAGCTGCTTCCCAGGGTTCCCAGGTGACCGCTTCCGCCGCCCTGGAGGGTGCCGATTCCGCCGCGCTGGAGGGCGCCGACGTGCTGGTGCTCTTCGGCATCACCGGCGACCTGGCCAGGAAGATGATCCTGCCCGCCCTCTACCGGCTCTCCGAGAACGGTCTGCTGACCGTCCCCGTCGTGGGAGTCACCACCCGGGCCTGGGACGACGGAATGGTGCGCGCCCACGCCCGCGAGGCGGTGACGGCGGCCATCGAGGACTTCGACGAGGACGTGTTCCAGCGCTTCGCCGCGCAGTTGTCCATCGTCGGCGGGGTCCAGGCCGACCCGAACACCATGAGGCCCCTCGCCGACGCGATCCACGGATTCGCCGCCTTCTACCTGGCTGTCCCGCCCTCGCTGTTCCTTCCCTTGGCCAAGGCACTGGCCGAGGCGGGGCTCAACCGCGGCGCGAGGCTGGTCGTGGAGAAGCCGTTCGGCCACGACCTCGCCTCCTGCCGCGAGTTGCAGACCGACCTGGCACGGTACTTCGACGACGACCACCTGCTGCACGTCGACCACTTCCTCGGGGAGGAGACCGTGCGCGGCCTGCCCGGCCTGCGCACCGCCAACACGCTGCTGACCCCGGTCTGGAGCCGGGACTGGATCGACAACGTGCAGATCACCCTGGCCGAGGACTTCGGCGTCGCGGACCGCGGCTCCTTCTACGACGCGGTCGGCTGCATCCGTGACGTGGTGCAGAACCACCTGCTGCAACTCCTCGCCTACCTGGCCATGGAGCCGATCGGCACCGAGGCCCTGCGGACCCGGGGGCAGCCCGACGCGCAGGCAAAGGCAGAGGCCCGGGCGCACGAGGCGTTGCGCCTGTTGCAGGCGGTGCGCACGCTCAGGCCCGAGGACGCCGTGCTGGGCCAGTTCCAGGGCTACCGGCAGGTGCGCGGGGTCCACCCCGACTCGACCACCGAGACGTACGTGGCGCTGCGTCTGTCCATCGACAACGAGCGCTGGGCCGGGGTGCCCTTCTGCATCCGCAGCGGGAAGTGCCTGGCCGCAACGGCCACCGAGGTCGTCGTCCAACTGCGCGCACCCTCGCTCTTCCCGGACCGGCCCGGGAGTGGGAGCCACGCCATGCCGCCCGACCTGATCCGGTTCCGGATCAAGCCGGACCCCGGTCTGACGTTCGCCGTCACCCTGGAGCGCCCGGAACCGCCGCACGAGCGGGTGACCGGCGCGGCCGGCGTCGACTTCGAGACGGTGCTCGGTCGTGAGCCGCTGCCCTACGAGACCGTGCTGCACGCGGCGATCGTCGGCGACCCGGTCCCCTTCGCCGCGTTCCCGTGCATCGAGGAGGCCTGGCGGATCGTCGGGGACGTGATCGACACCGGCAGTCGGCCGCTTCCGTACGAGCCGGGCAGCTGGGGGCCGGAGGCCGCGCGGCGACTCGTGCCGGGCGACGGCTGGCACCAGCCGCTCTGGGCGCTGCCGGGCACGTGACCGGCCGCAGTGACGACCGGGGCGGCGACCGGGGCGGCGACCGGAGTGGCCGGAGTGGCGGCCAGTGCGGGATGGGCGTGCGCTTGAGGTATGAGCGACGACGACATCATCACCGCGTGGACGGAACGCCTGCGCGTGCAGGCGCCCGGCCTCTCGCCCGAGCGGGCCCGACGCTTCGTGCATGACCTGTTCTACGCGGCGCAGCGCGAGCTGGACAAGGAGCAGGCGGAGGCCGACTACGACCGCGAGGAGTGACGCGACCGCTCGCCGGAGCCCGCTCTGCGGAACTCAGGGCACGATCACCAGCTTGCCCCGGGTGTGTCCGGTCCGGCTGGCGTCGAAGGCGGCGGCGACCTGGTCGAGCGGGAAGGTCTGCGCGACCTCCACGGTCAGTGCGCCCCGGTCGACGACGGTCGCCAGCTCGGCCAGCTTCACCCCGTCCGGGCGGACCCAGATCCACATGCCGCCGTGCTGCTCGACGGTCGGGTCGGCGACGGAGGCGTTCCGCCCGCCGGGCGCGAGCACGGCCAGGGTCACGTCCACCTGTCCGCCGACGAAGTCCGCGACGGCGGTGACCCCGTCCGGAGCCAGGGCGCGGATCCGCTCGGCCACGCCGTCGCCGTAGGCCACAGGCTCGGCGCCGAGCTTGCGCACGTAACCGTGGTTCCGCTCCGAGGCGGTGCCGATCACCTTGGCCCCACGGTCGACGCCCAGCTGCACGGCAATGCTCCCCACCCCGCCGGCCGCGCCGTAGACCAGCAGCACGTCGTCCGGGCCGACGCCCATCCGGTCCAGGGTGCGCAGCGCGGTCAGGCCCGCGAGCGGCAGGCCGCCCGCCTGCGCCCAGTCCAACCCGTCCGGCTTGCGGGCGACGTGCTGGGCTGAGACCGACACGAGTTCGGCGAACGTGCCCGCGTGGATCGCGTCCTTGCGGGCGTAGGCCATCACCGGGTCGCCCGGTGCGAACTCGGGCGTGTCCGGGCCCACGGCCACGACCGCCCCGGCCACGTCCCAGCCCGGGATCACCGGGAAGACGGTGTCCATCATCGGATCGAGGCCGCCCGTCATGACCTTCCAGTCCACGGGGTTCACCCCCGCCGCCCGGACCTGGATCAGCACCTGACCGGGCCCGAGCTTGGGATCGGGCACCTCGCCGAAGCGGAGCCGGGAGTTGTCCACGGCAAAGGCTTCGTATGTCACTGCGCGCATGAGCAGACCTCCTTGCTGCCATCCTCTGCTCCCCGACCACGCCTCGCGCGCCGATACCTGCCAAGGAAACCCGGTTGCAGCAGCGAGCCGTGCCCGGCCGTCCGGTGCGTGCCAGCATCAAGACATGAGTCGTCCCGAACCCACCCGCCGCACCGGCAGTTCGGAGCCCGCGTCCGTCGCCGCGCTGCGTCGCCCGCCGGGCTCCTTCGCCTACGGCATCCGTGTTCCCGGCGACGTCGACGGCGCGGGCATCCAAGCCCGGCTCGCCGACGGCGTGTTGACGGTCACTCTGCCCAAGTCCGGTCAGCCCGCCCGCCGCAGCATCGAGATCGAGGTAGCGGGCGAGTAGTTCGAGTGCCTACAGATAACAGGACTTGGGAGCCACCGTGACCACGCGCGGCTTCCGGACCCGGATGTACGTGGCCGGGCTGGCGACGACGACGGCTTCGTGCCCGTCCTCGTACTCGACCCGGTAGAGCGGGGCAGCTCCGCCGCTCAGGACTTCCTTGACCTTGGCGATCCGGTCGTTGGATCCGGCCGGGCCGTGCATCAGCAGCCAGTCGCCTTTGGCAGCCTGCATCGGGATCGCCTCCCAGGTGGCGCGGGCGGACGTGAATCCCCACCAGTTTAGGCCCGGCCCGTCCGCGTCGCTGCCGGGCGAGGGTGTGGTCCAGCACGTAGCATCGCAAAAGAATCCCGGCGCCAAGGGAGCCTCATGGCCATTCCGCAGACCGTTGTCGCACCCCCCAGCCCCGCGGCCGTCTTCCTCGTCGCCACGATTGCCGACGGCGGCGAGCGGACCGTCCGCGACCTGCTCCAGAATCTGGCCAGTGTGATCCGTACGGTGGCGTTCCGCGCCCCGGAGGACGGTCTCGTGTGTGTCGCCGGCATCGGCTCCGAGGCCTGGGGGCGGCTGTTCCCCGGCAGCCCGCGGCCGCGTGAACTGCACCCGTTCCGGCAACTGGACGGGCCTGTGCACCACGCCCCGGCCACCCCGGGCGACCTGCTGTTCCACATCCGGTCCCGGCGGATGGACCTCTGCTTCGAGCTGGCCCGCCAGGTGACCGAGCACCTCGGCGACGCCGCCACCGTGGTGGACGAGGTGCACGGATTCAAGTACTTCGACGAGCGCGACCTGCTCGGCTTCGTCGACGGAAGTGAGAACCCGACCGGGCCGACCGCCGACGCCACCGTCTACATCGGCGACGAGGATCCGCTGTTCCGGGGCGGCAGTTACGTGATCGTGCAGAAGTACCTGCACGATCTGGCCTCCTGGCTGGAACTCCCCACGCCGGAGCAGGAGAAGGCGATCGGTCGCCACAAGTTCAGCAACGTCGAGTTCCCTGACGACGCCAAGGCGCCGAATGCGCACATCGCCGTCAACCAGGTCGTGGGTGAGGACGGCAGGCAACGCCAGATCGTGCGCGACAACATGCCGTTCGGCGCTGTCGGGAGCGGCGAGTTCGGGACCTACTTCATCGGTTACGCGCGCACCCCGGCGGTGACCGAGCGCATGCTGGACAAGATGTTCCTGGGGGATCCGCCGGGAAACACCGACCGCATTCTCGACTTCTCGACGGCGGTCACCGGCTGCCTGTTCTTCGTGCCGACTGCGGATTTCCTGGACGCCGTCTCCGTAGGTGGCGACGACGGCGGCGGGTCCCTGGGAGTCGGCAGCCTAAAGGACGCCTGACTCAGCCTCAAGCAGCGTGAAGGAGCTGGACGATGTCCGGTATGAGCAATCTGCACCGGGAGTTGGCCCCGATCACACCGTCCGCGTGGTCCCAGATCGAGGAGGAGGCCCGCAGGTCGTTCAAGCGCCATCTTGCGGGCCGCCGCGTCGTGGACGTGACGGGGCCGCAGGGGCCGGAGTTGGCGGCCGTCGGCACGGGTCACCTCACGAACATCGAGCCGCCGGACGCCGACGTCCGCGCCCGGCTCCGTGACGCTCGGCGGTTGGTCGAGCTGCGGGTGCCGTTCACCGTCAGCCGCGCAGCCGTCGACGACGTCGAACGCGGCTCCCAGGACTCCGACTGGCAACCCGTCAAGGACGCGGCGCGGGTCATGGCGTTCACCGAGGACCGCGCTGTCTTCGACGGCTACCAGGCGGCCGGCATCGAGGGCCTGCGCGCCCGCAGCTCCAACCCGGTGCTGACGCTGCCCGCCGACCCGGACGGCTACCCGGACGCGATCAGCAGTGCGCTCACCGCGCTGCGGCTGGCGGGCGTCGGCGGGCCGTACTCGGTGCTGCTCGGCGCGGACGAGTACCGCGCGGTCAGCGAGACCTCCGACCACGGCTATCCGATCGCCAAGCACGTCGCCAACATGATCGACGGCGACGTGGTCTGGGCACCCGCGCTCACCGGCGCGTACGTGATGACCACGCGCGGGGGCGACTTCGAACTCCGGCTCGGTCAGGACCTGTCGATCGGCTACAGCTCGCACGACCGGGAGAACATCGAGCTGTACTTCCAGGAGACGCTGACCTACCTCACCTACACGGACGAGGCCGTCGTGGTGCTGCGCCCCTGAGCCCACGAACTGCGGTGACAGGACCGGGCCCCTCGGGAGTCATCTCCCGAGGGGCCCGGTCCTGTCACCACTGGTTGCTCACGTGTAGCTGCTCGGCGGGAAGTCCTCGCGGTCCTTGCGGTGGACGCCCTTGTCGGGGTTGAGTTCGCCCTCCGCGACCTCGCGGTCGACCTCGGACTCCTCGCCGCGGTACTGCTCCTTGGAGCTGGGTTCGGCCTCGGGGTCCAGGCCCACCTCCTCGCGGTCCTCCTCGGTGCGCTCCTCGAGTTCGTCCTCGTCGGGGCGGCGTGGAAGGCCGCCACCGTGACCCGTGTCGGGATTGCCCTCGACGGTCTTGTTGGACTTGTGGTGGTGCGCCATGTCTTCCTCCTTACGCGCCGGCGGCCTCGGCGGTGCCCGCGCCGGCCTTCGCCTCGTCCGCCGTGCTGTCCTTGTCGCCTTCCTTCTCGCCCTCGCGGATGGTGCAGTGCAGCGAGTCCTTCACGACGTCGGCGACGATCGTGTCGCCCGGACCCGCGACCCCGCCGAGCAGCAGCGACGCGATCCGGTTGTCGAGTTCGGACTGGATCGTGCGGCGCAGCGGGCGGGCGCCGAACTCGGGCTGGTAGCCGTGGGCGAGCAGCAGCTTCTTGGCGGCGTCGGTGACCTCCAGCGTCATGCCCTGGGCCGCGACCCGGCGTTGGCTCTCGTCCAGCAGGTGGTCGAGGATCCGCGAGAGGTCCTTCTCGGAGAGGGAGTGGAAGATGATGATGTCGTCGATCCGGTTGAGGAACTCCGGCAGGAACCGCCGCCGTAGGTCCTCCATCAGCTCGTCCTTGATCTCGGAGACGTCGCCCTCGTGCTCGATGATGCGGTGGGCGCCGATGTTGGAGGTCATGATGACCACGCAGTGCCGGAAGTTGACGGTCCGGCCCTGGGCGTCGGTCAGGCGGCCGTCGTCGAGGACTTGGAGCAGCGCGTTGAAGATGTCCGGGTGGGCCTTCTCGACCTCGTCGAAGAGGACCACGCTGTAGGGCTGGCGGCGCACCTTCTCGGTGAGCTGGCCCGCCTCCTCGTAGCCGACGTATCCGGGAGGGGCGCCGACCAGGCGGGCGACGGTGTGCTTCTCCTGGAACTCGCTCATGTCGAAGCGGGTCATGCGGTCCGAGTCGCCGAAGAGCTGTTCGGCCAGGGTCTTGGCCAGCTCGGTCTTGCCGACGCCGGTCGGGCCCAGGAACATGAACGAGCCGACCGGGCGGTTCGGGTCGCCCATGCCGGACCGGTTGCGGCGTACCGCCTCGGAGACCGCGGTGACCGCCTCGTCCTGGCCGACGACGCGGTCGTGCATCGCGTCCTCCAGGTTGAGCAGCTTCTCCTTCTCGCTGGCGGTGAGCTGCGAGACGGGGATGCCGGTGCGCCGGGAGATGACGTCGGCGATGTCGTCGGCGGTGACGGTGATGACGCCGGGGCGGCCCTCCTCCAGGCCCGCCAGCTCGCCCTCCTCGACGTCGATCCGGACCTTGATCTCGGCGGCCTTCTCGAAGTCCTCGCCCGCGACCGCCTGGTCCTTCTCCCGCTTGAGCTGGGCGATCCGTTCCTCGCGGTCGGTGACGTCGGTGGACGGTCCGGACGAGCGGAGCCGGACCCGGGCGCCGGCCTGGTCCATCACGTCGATCGCCTTGTCGGGCAGGAACCGGTCGGAGATGTAGCGGTCGGAGAGCTCGGCGGAGGCTGCCAGGGCCTCGTCGGTGAAGCGGACGCCGTGGTGGGCCTCGTACGCGTCGCGCAGGCCTTCCAGGATCTGCACTGTTTCCTCGACGGTCGGCTCGGGGATCAGCACCGGCTGGAAGCGGCGTTCCAGGGCCGCGTCCTTCTCGATGTGCTTGCGGTACTCGTCGATGGTGGTCGCGCCGACCACGTGCAGTTCGCCGCGGGCCAGCGCGGGCTTGAGCATGTTGCCCGCGTCCATCGAGCCTTCGCCCGCCGAACCGGCGCCGACGACGGTGTGCAGCTCGTCGATGAAGAGGATGATGTTGCCGGCCGAGTCCTGGACGTCCTGGATGACCTTCTTCAGGCGCTCCTCGAACTGCCCCCGGTACTGGGTGCCGGCGACCATGCCGGACAGGTCGAGGGAGACGACGCGCTTGCCCTTCAGCGTCTTCGGCACGTCGCCCGCCACGATCCGCTGGGCCAGGCCCTCGACGATGGCGGTCTTGCCGACGCCCGGTTCGCCGATCAGGACCGGGTTGTTCTTGGAGCGGCGGGAGAGGATCTCGATCGTCTGCTCGATCTCCTCGGCGCGGCCGACGACGGGGTCGAGCTTGCCCGCCTTGGCCTCCTCGGTCAGGTCGCGGCCGAACTCGTCGAGCGTGGTGGCGGGCTTCTGCTCGGCGGGCGCAGAGCCGTCGGCGCGCGCCGCGCGTTCGGTCGCGCCGCGGAGGTTGCCGACGTCCACGCCGGTGGAGCGCAGCGACCGAAGCGCGTCGGGGTCGGCGTCGGAGAGGAGCGCGCCGAGGATGTGCTCGGGGCCGATGTAGGAGGCGCCGGTCGCCTGGGCGTGCTCGTAGGCGGTGGCCAGGGTGCGCTTGGCGGAGGGCGTCAGACCCGGCTCGCCCGTCTCGGCGCCGCCGCGCGGCAGCACCGCGGTGAGCTTGGACGCCAGCGCGTCGGGTTCGAGGCCCGCGCGGGCGATCAGCGACCGCGACGGCTCGACCTGGGTGGCGGCCCAGAGCAGGTGCTCGGTGTCGAGGTCGGTCACACCGTCCTGTTCGGCGCGTTGCGCGGCGAGATTGATGAGTTCCTGGGAGGACTCGGTCAGGAGCCGTCCGATGGGCACCCGCTGCACGTTCGGGGGTGAGGACGCGGGTGACATCCCGAAGAAGTGGTTCAGCAGATCGCTGAACGGATCGGACGAGCCGAAAGCTGAACCGTACGACATCGACATGACAGCTCCAGATATGGAGGGACTACCCACCACTCAAACCCGAGACGTGCGGGGCCGCAAACGCAGCGGATTGCGCTGGACCGAGGCCGATTTCGCGCCTCTGACCCGCGTGTTCCCGCGTGCTTCGAGTGCTGCGTCGGACCGGTCTTCCGAGGTGTCCGCAGGCGCCGGTGATCGTCTGGCACGTGGTGATCAACAGCACTAGCCTGGGCGCACGAGCCGAGCCCCGGCCAGCAACCCCCGCACGGTGGAAGGTGAGTACGGTGAGCGCTCCCGAGGACCCGAAGGTCGAGCTGGAGCCCAGTGTCGGCGCCGTTCCCGCGGAGCGTCCGGAGTTCCACCCCTACCACCACCCCGCAGCGGGCTGGGGCGCTGCCAAGAGCGTCACGAAGTTCCTGACGCGTGAGGGCGAGTACGTCGACGGCCCGCGCGCGATCATGAAGATGAACCACGAGAACGGCGGCTTTGACTGCCCTGGCTGCGCCTGGCCCGACGACATCAAAGGCCTGAAGCTGGACCTGTGCGAGAACGGCATCAAGCACGTCACCTGGGAGATGACCCGCAAGCGGGTCGACCGCGCCTTCTTCGCCGCGCACACGGTCACCGAGCTCGAGGAGTGGAGCGACTTCGCGCTCGAGGACCAGGGCCGCCTCACCGAGCCGATGGTCTACGACGCGGCCACCGACCACTACGTGCCGATCAGTTGGAAGGACGCCTTCGAACTCGTCGGCCGCACCCTGCGCGAGCTGCCCGACCCGAACCAAGCCGCGTACTACACCTCCGGAAGACTCGGCAACGAGGCCACCTTCCTCTACCAGTTGATGGCCCGCGAGCTGGGCACCAACAACCTGCCGGACTGCTCCAACATGTGCCACGAGGCCAGCGGACGCGCCATGGAGGCGTCGCTGGGCACCGGCAAGGGCACCGTGGACCTCAAGGACTGGGAGACCACGGACGCGTTGTTCATCATGGGCGTCAACGCGGCGTCCAACGCGCCCCGGATGCTGACCGCGCTGGCCGAGGCGTACAAGCGCGGGGCGCAGATCGTGCACATCAACCCGCTGGTCGAGGCCGCGGCCACGCGGACGATCATCCCGCACGACTTCGTCGACATGGCGCTGAACAAGTCCACGAAGACCAGTACCCTCAACGTCCAGCCGCGCATCGGCGGGGACATGGCGCTGCTGCGCGGCGTGGCCAAGGCGGTGCTGGCGCAGGCGAAGACGGATTCCAGGGCGCTGGACCAGCTCTTCATCGACCGGCACACCGCGGGCTTCGAGAAGTACCGGGAGGTGTGCGAGGCCACCTCCTGGGAGGAGATCGAGCGCCAGTCCGGCGTCTCCCGCGCCGAGATCCTGCGGGTGGCCCGGATCTACGGGGACGCCGACCGCACCATCGTCTGCTGGTGTCTGGGCGTGACCCAGCACGAGCACGGCGTCGACACGGTGCGGGAGATCGTCAACCTGCTTCTGCTGCGCGGCAACCTGGGGCGCGAGGGCGCGGGCCCGTCGCCGGTGCGTGGGCACAGCAACGTGCAGGGCAACCGCACCTGCGGCATCGACCACCGGCCCGCGCCGCAGTTCCTGGACCGGCTGGGCGAGGTGTGCGGGATCGAGCCGCCGCGCGAGCACGGCAAGGACACCGTGAACACCATCGAGGCCATGCACCGCGGCGAGATGAAGGTCTTCGTCGGCATGGGCGGCAACTTCGCGCTCGCCGCGCCGGACACCCCCTACACCTACGCGGGCCTGCAGTCCTGCGAGTTGACGGTGCACGTGAGCACCAAACTGAACCGCAGTCACATCGTGCACGGACGCCAGGCGTTGATCCTGCCCTGCCTCGGCCGGACCGAGAAGGACCACCAGCGCGGCGGCGAGCAGAGCACCTCTGTCGAGGACTCGATGAGCATGGTGCACCTGTCCCGTGGCATGAAGCGCCCGGCCTCGCCGCACCTGCTCTCCGAACCGGCCATCATCGCGGGCATCGCACGCGCCGCGCTGCCGCAGAGCAGCACGCCGTGGGAGTGGTACGTCGAGGACTACGACCGCGTCCGCGAGACCATGGCCCAGGTGCTGGACGGCTTCGAGGACTTCAACCGCCGGGTCCGGCTGCCGCTCGGCTTCCGGATCAAGCAGCCCGCGCGCGAGCTGGTCTTCCTCACCCCCTCCGGCCGGGCCGAGTTCTCCGCCGCGCCGCTGCCCGACGTCGTCCCCGAGCCCGGCATGCTGGCGCTGGGCACGATGCGCTCGCACGACCAGTGGAACACCACCATCTACTCGGACAACGACCGCTACCGGGGCGTCAAGAACCTGCGCACGCTGGTCTTCATGAACGCGGACGACATGCGCGAGCGCGGCATCACCGAGTTCGACCCGGTCGACATCACCGCCACCGCCCGCGACGGCTCCACCCGCTCGGTCCAGGGCTACCTGGCGATCCCGTACGACATCCCGCGCGGCTGCGCGGCCGGGTACATGCCGGAGATGAACGTGCTCTGCGCGATCGGCGACTACAGCACGCAGAGCGACCAGCCGATCATGAAGCACCTGAAGGTCACGGTCACCAGGGCGCTGTGAGCCGGGCCGCCTGGTCAGCGCCTGGTCGGCGAGCACTCGGGGACCGGATGGGATTGACTGGTCGGGGAGTTGCCTTCACTGCCCGACACCTGTCCCGGCCTGCGAGGTGAGCACCATGGCGCACCGTCCCGACCCGAGGGATCCCGCCGACGTCACCCTCAACCCGCTGTTCGCGCGGCCCGGGGAGGCGCGCAGCCTGCCGCGCTACCGGCTCGGCGAGCAGCCGATGCTGCCCGAGACCGCGTACCAGATCGTCCACGACGAGGCGATGCTCGACGGCAACGCACGGCTCAACCTGGCGACCTTTGTCGGTACCTGGATGGACGACGAGGCCCGGCGCGTCTACGCCGAGGCCTTCGACAAGAACATGATCGACAAGGACGAGTACCCGCAGACCGCGGCGATCGAGGAGCGCTGCTGGCGGATGGTTGCCGACCTCTGGCACGCGCCCGATCCCGCGACCGCCATCGGCTGCTCCACGATCGGCTCCTCCGAGGCCTGCATGCTGGGCGGCCTGGCGCTCAAGCGGCGTTGGCAGGAGTCCCGTCGTGCGCAGGGCAAGCCCGTCGACCGGCCCAACCTGGTGATGAGCTCGGCGGTCCAGGTCGTCTGGGAGAAGTTCTGCAACTACTGGGACGTCGAACCGCGCTACGTCCCGATCAGCGAGGAGCACCGGACGCTCGACGGGCACGGGCTGCGCGAGCACGTGGACGAGAACACCATCGGCGTGGTCTCCATCCTCGGCGTCACCTACACCGGAATGTACGAGCCGGTGGCCAAGGTGAGCGCGGCGCTTGACGAGATCCAGAAGGAGACCGGGCTCGACGTCCGGATCCATGTCGACGGTGCGTCAGGCGCGATGGTCGCGCCGTTCCTGCAACCGGAGTTGGCCTGGGACTTCCGGGTGCCGCGAGTGGTGTCGATCAACACCTCCGGCCACAAGTACGGGCTGGTCTACCCCGGCCTGGGCTGGGTGGTCTGGCGCGACCGGAGCCTGCTGCCGGAGAGCCTGGTGTTCACGGTCACCTATCTCGGCGGTGACATGCCGACCTTCGCGCTCAACTTCTCCCGCCCGGGCGCGCAGGTACTGCTGCAGTACTTCCAGTTCCTGCGGCTCGGCCGGGAAGGCTACCGCGAGGTCCAGCAGGCCTCGCAGGACGTGGCGAAGTTCCTGGCCGCCGGGATCGGCAGGCTGGACGCGTTCGAACTGTGGAACGACGCCTCGGACATCCCCGTCTTCGCGTGGCGGCAGGCCCCCGGACACAGCCATAACTGGACGCTCTACGACCTCTCCGACCGGCTGCGGCAGAAGGGTTGGCTGGTGCCCGCCTACCCGATGCCGGACGACCTCGCGGATCTGACGGTGCAGCGCATCGTGGTGCGCAACGGCCTCAGCCGGGACATGGCCCGCAGTCTGCTCGACGACATCGAGGAGAGCGTGCGGTACTTCGACAAGCTCACCGAGCCGCTGCCGGACGCCCCCCGGTCGAGCTACCACCACTGACGGGCCGCTGAGGGGCCGCTGAGCGGCCGGCTGAGGGGTCGGAGCCTCGGTGCTAGGCCAGGAACCGTTCACGGTCGACGAGCACCCGGTCGATCTCCCCCGAGGCCACCAGCGTGTCCGTGCTGTCGACGGCCTTGACCAGGAAGGTGAGCCGACGGCCCTCCGCTTCGAGCGGTGCGAAGGCGGAGACCTCGACGTGGTCGCCCACGCGGGTGGCACGGACGTGTGAGACGCGGATCGCGGTGCCGACGGTGGTCTGTCCCTCCGCAAGGAAGGGCGCCGCCGCCTCGACGGTGGCCGCCTCCAGCCACGCGATCAGCCGGGGCGTGCCGAGCACGGGGACGTCGCCGCTGCCCAGCGCGATGGCCGTGTCCGCATCGGTCACCTGATGACGCATCCTGTTCCGCCTGTCCCTCGGGGTTGATGGGCGGCGCCGCGCGGGGTGAGCCGGGACCTACCAGGCGTAGATCCGGTCCATGATGTCGTGACGCGGCACCGACTCCGGTCCCGGAAAGGAAATCATGACCGGCGAGTCGCTCGGGTCGCGGCCCTCGACGACGCGGAATCCGTCCGCCTCCCAGGCGGAGACGAGGACCTTGCGGTCCTTGAGCAACTGCTCGCAGCGGTCCAGGTCGTCGCGGTCCACCGCGGTCCAGAACACGTACTGCAGCCCGACCGTGCCGGCCTGACGGGCTCCGCCCGCGCCGGTGGCCCGCAGGTAGACCTGGAGTCCGTCCTCGCGGGACAGCAGGGCGGCGGTGTCCGTGCGGATCCGGGGCTCCAGCTTGAGCAACTCGCGGTAGAAGGCGATGGATTCGTCCAGCTGGTGGACGAAAAGCACGACCGAGCTCGGTCGTGGGCCCTGCGGAGGCTGGTCCGTGGTCATCGTGGTCTCCCGTCGTCCGGGTTCGTCGTCCGGGTTCGTCGTCCGGGTTCGTCGTCCGCGTGCGTCCGCCGCTGCTGGGTACAACCGCTTCCGGCAGCCGCTTCTCGGTATAACACAGCGCACCAGCGGGACGGCCGTGTGACATGGGCCCGGCATGGGCACCCCGGAATGAAGGGTGGGGAGCGAAGCAGGCGTGTCAGGCGGCTTCGCTCCCCGGGCGGACTGCCGTCGATCGACCAAACCGCGCAGCCGCTCCGGCCGGGATCCAGGGGGCTGTCACCGGCCGAGAAGAAACGTTACGGCGCTGGGCACGGGCGGCCTGCGGGCTCGGGGCTGATTAGCCCCGAAGGGTGAACGCGGGTCGATCGCGCGTGCGACCCGGGGGCTGCTCCCGGCAGGGCAGGGGCGGAACGGGGCCGGCGTGGGGTCAGCGCGGCGTGCGGGGGAGGCGGTGCCCCCACGGTCGCACCAGGGCGAGCGCGAGGGCCGCGCCGACGAGCTTGAGCGCGCCGGTGACCCAGGCCGCCGCCAGCAGGGCCGGGTCGCCGGCGAGAGCCTGACGCTCCAGACTCCCGCCGAGGGTGCCCAGGCCGGTCCGGCCACCGGAGCCCCAGTACAGGCTGATCGCGCCGAAGAGCACGCCCCACACGCACGCGGCGTAACCGGGCCAACTGCGGCGCAGGTGCTGTCTCACCGTGGTTTCCACGGTCGGAAGTGTGCCCGCGCAGGCGCGGGGAACACGGACGCCTCAGACCAGCTTGAGGTCGCGCGTCAGCGTCGCGAGGTCGACGCCGTTGACCGCGCCCGCCTCCTCGTACTGGTGGGCGAGCACCGCCCAGGCCTCGTCCGCGTAGGTGGACCACCAGTCCCAGGAGATCTGTTGCACCGCGCCCCAGGTCACGCAGTGGAGTCCCTGGGCGTCGTAGCCCAGCAGCGGGACGGCGTGGCCGCCCACGATCGCCTGCTCCTGCCAGCCGGGCTCCAGCATCCACGGCTTGCCCGCCTGGAACTGCTGCTCGGCGTTGGCGGGCACCTGGATCCCGGCGAAGACGCCGCCGAACAGCGCGATGCCCTGCCGGATCGCCACCAGCGCGTGGACGTTGACGGGGGCGTAGGCGAGGATCTGGTTGCCCCACAGTCCGCTGGTCTGCCAGGTGTGCAGCACCTGCGACTCCACCAGCCCGGTGTCCTGGCCGCCGGAGAGCTGCAGGTACTCGTCGACGACCTGCTGCTCGGTGGGGACGGCGTCCTTCTGTCCGGTCTGGGCGTTCCAGGACTGCATCAGGTGGGCCGCGGCGGCGACGGTGCAGTCGCCGTAGCGGTCGTTGCCGTCCATCGGCCAGCTGGTGACCGACGCGCCCCAGTCCACCGACGCGGGCGGCTTGGGCAGCGGGGCGGTCGTGTAGGCGTTCAACTCCTTGAGCACGACCGGGAACTGCGGTGCGAGCTTGCCGAGCTTTCCTGCGACGCGGGTCATCTGCCGCTCCCTCCGGGCGATATGCACACTCCGTGACTGCTGGTCACGGTTGGTGACGCACCAGCTTTCCAGATGCGACCGCAGGTCAGGGCTGTGTCGCGTTACCCGTCAGAGTGAAGTTGCGCCGCGTGTCCCGCGCCCCGGTGCGGCGCCTCCGCCTACGCTGAGGGCCGCCCGAGGGAAGTCTGCGCCCGAAGGGGGCCCCGAGCCGGAGGAACGTGAACGTGCCGACAGCCGACCGCCGTAGGACCGACCCCGTCCGCCTCCGGGCGGTGCTGCTGACGGTGCCGTTGCTTTTCTGCGCCGCGTGCGGCAGTGGCGGCTCGGTCGCCCCGGCGGCTCCGGCCGCATCCGCGGCTTCCGGAGGTGCGACGCCGGCCGTCGGGCCCGGGCCGCAGCAAGAGTACCGGGTGGCCGCTCAGCCGCCGGCGGGGAGTTGCCACTACCGCAGCGGCGACGGGCAACCGCTGCCGGACCCGCGCTGCACTCCGGGCGCGATCAACCCGGCCGTCACGCAGGCGAATCTGCGCCAGACCCTCTGTCGTCACGGCGGCTACACCGCCGGGGTCCGACCGCCGCGTCAGGTGACCGACGCGGAGAAGCGGCTCAACGCTCGGTCCTACGGCTACACCGGGCGGCTGTCCGATGCCGAGTACGACCACCTGGTCCCGCTCGGGGTCGGCGGCGACCCGAACGACCCGCGCAATCTGTGGGTCGAGCCGCCGTCCCCGGGCCACGTGTCCGGTTCCGGCACGGCGAACCCCAAGGACGACGTCGAGTCGGCGGTGCACGACGCGGTCTGCTCGGGTCAGGTCACGCTCCAGGCCGCACAGCAGGCGATCGCGTCGGACTGGACGACGGCGCTGGACGCTCTCGGCATTGCGGCGAAGCGTGGCTGACGGGAAGTCACTTCTGGTTTCGTGGCTACGGTTTGAGTTCTGCGCGGCGCCTGGAGAGGAAGTCGCGCTCCGTGGCGTTGGTCGCGACTGCCAGCGCCGCGTCGTAGGCGGCGGCCGCCTCGGCGCGGCGGCCGAGTCGTCGGAGCAGGTCGGCGCGGGTGGCGTGGAAGAGGTGGTAGCCCGCCAGCGCGTCCGCCGGGAGGGCGTCCACCGCGTCGAGCGCGGCCTGCGGGCCCGCCACCTCGGCCAGGGCGACGGCGCGGTTCAGCGCCACGACAGGCGTGGGCGCGAGTCGCAGCTGGAGGTCGTAGAGGGCCAGCACCTGTTGCCAACGGGCCTGTGGCGTCAGTGAGTCGTCGCTGTGCACGGCGTTGACGGCGGCCTGGATCTGGTACGGACCCGGGCTGCCGCGCCGCAGGCAGGCGCGGACGAGATTCTGACCCTCCGTCACCATCTCGCGGTCCCAACGCGACCGGTCCTGGTCGTCGAGCAGGACCAGCATCCCCTCCGCGTCGGTTCGCGCCGCGCGGCGGGCGTGGGTGAGCAGCAACAGCGCCAGCAGGCCGACGGCTTCGGGCTCGTCCGGCATCAACTCGACCAGGAGGCCCGCGAGTCGGAGCGCCTCCGCGCACAGGTCCTCGCGGAGCAGCGCCTCGCCGCCCGAGGCGGCGTAGCCCTCGTTGAAGACCAGGTAGACCGTGTCGAGTACGGCCCGTAGCCGGTCCGGGAGTTCGGCCTCCGCCGGGACCCGGTACGGGATGCCCGCATCCCTGATCTTGCGCTTGGCGCGCACCAGCCGCTGCGCCATGGTGGCCTCGGGTACGAGGAAGGCGTGGGCGATCTCGCCGGTCTCCAGCCCGCCCAGCAGCCGCAGGGTCAGGGCGACTTGCGCGTTGCGGGCCAGGGCCGGGTGACAGCAGGTGAAGATCAGACGCAGCCGGTCGTCGCGCACCGGACCCACCTCCTCCCCGTCGTCGCCGTCGCCGCCGTCGCCGTCGCCGCCGTCGCCGTCGCCGCCGTCGCCGGTGGTCCGGAGTTCCAACAGTTGCTGCGCCTCGACGTGCCGGGCGTGCCGCGAGGAGTCCCGCCGCAGCCGGTCGATGGCGCGGTTGCGGGCGGTGGTGGTGATCCAGGCGCCCGGGTTGGGCGGCACGCCGGCCTCCGGCCAGCGCTCCAGGGCCACCGTGAAGGCGTCCTGCACCGCTTCCTCGGCGAGGTCGATGTCGCCGAGGAAGCGGATCAGGGTGGCCACGCACCGGCCGTACTCGGTGCGGAAGACCTCTTCCGTGGCCGTGCCGCCGCCCGCTGCGGGCTGATCCACCGTCAGCGTCCCGTCGCTCTGCCTACTGCTCCGGCACTTCCTGGAAGGGGCGGACCTCGACGGGGCCCTGGCAGGCCCGGCTGCCCTCCTCGGCGAGGGCCAGCGCCGCGTCCAGGTCGGGGGCCTGGACGATCCAGAAGCCGCCCAGGTGCTCCTTGGTCTCGGCGAACGGGCCGTCGGTGGTCAGCGCCTTGCCGTCCTCCTGGATCCGCACCACGGTGGCGACGTCTGCCGGGTACAGCCCGCCCGCGAAGACCCACGCGCCGCTCTTCTGCAGCCGCTGGTTGAACACGTCGACGTCGGCGAACATCTTCTGCATGGCCTCCGGAGCAGGCGGCTCCTGGCCCTCGACCATGTGCACCGACAGCAGGTACTGCTTCATGACGTTCTCCTCGTTCCGCTGGTTGGTGGTCTCGCTGGTTGGCGATCCCCGGGACCGGCGTCCTGCTGGCCCGATACAACCACTACGAACGGGACCGCGCCCGATCGACACTCCTGGTCGGAAATCCCGGAAAAATCTTCAGCGCTGGACGACGCGCGCGGCGAGCAGGGCGATGTCGTCCTCCGCCTGGGCCGGGTCGGAGCTGTGCAGCACGGCGTCGAGGAGGTCGTCGAGCTCGCCCGCAGCGGGGAGCGGGAGGGCGGCGAGGCGCTCCAGGGAGACGTCGATGTCCTCGTGGCGCCGCTCCACCAGGCCGTCTGTGTAGAGGAGCAGCACCTGGCCGGGCAGCAGCTCGCGGACCAGGTGCTCGTAGCCGCCGACGCCCGTGCCCAGGGGCGGGCCGCTCGGGAGGGCCAGCAGTTCGGTGGGCCGGCCCGGGGTGACGAGCGCCGGGGGCAGGTGTCCCGCGCTGGAGAAGGTGACGCGGTTGCGGCTCGGCTCCAGCAGGGCGAGCAGGCAGGTGGCCGGGCGGGCGGCCTCGTTCTCGGAGATCAGCGAGTCGAGCTGGCGCAGGATCCGGTGCGGGGGCAGGTCGGCGCCTGCGACGTAGCGCAGCATCGAGCGATACGTCGACATGTCCACGGCAGCCTCGACGCCGTGGCCCATGACGTCGCCGATGACCAGCAGCGTCCGACCGAAGGGAAGCCGCACCGTCTCGTACCAGTCGCCGCCGACCACCGAGCTGGTGCCGGACGGCAGGTAGCGGCAGGCGATCTCCAGGTTCGGGTGCGGGTTGGCCGGCTCGGCCAGCAGGGCCCGCTGGAGTTCCAGGGCGATGCCCTGGGAGCGCATGTAGCGGCGGGCGTTGTCGATGCTGAGGGCGGCGCGGTCGGCGAGATCCTCGATCATCGCGATCTCGGCGTCCGAGAACTCCCGTTCGCCGGCGCGGGCCAGCACCAGAGCGCCCAGCAGATGTCCGCGCGCGCTCAGCGGGAGCGCGAGCATCGCGGCGATCCCGGCGGCGCGGAAGACGCTGCGGCTGTGCTCGTCGGAGAGCGCGACGGCGAGGTCCTCCTCCGTGCGCAGCGTGACCGCGACCGGTTTGGCCGCCGCCAGGCTGCGGGCCACGGCCGAGCCGTCCCGGTGGCGGACGGTTTCGCCGGGGTGCGCCAGCGTCGCCAGCTGCGGATGCAGCTCCGGGGTGCCCGCGACGGCGGCGCGCAGCAGCCGGGCGGAGCCGAGCGGAGCGCCGAGCCGGTGGTCCGGAGCGCCGGGCGGCAGGATGTCCACGGCCGCGAGGTCGGCCAGGGTGGGCACGGTGAAGCGGGCGAGCTCGGTGCAGGTGGTGTCTATGTCCAGCGTGGTGCCGATGCGTGCGCCGGCCGAGGTCAGCAGCGACAGCCGGGCGCGGGTCCGGACGGCCTCCTCGTCGTCGACGTTCGCCAGGACCAGCACGCCGGCTCGGGCGGTGGCTTCGGCACCTTCGGCTTCGGCGGAGGCTGCGCCCTCGGTGGAGGCTGCGGAGTCCGGCTCCAGGTCGAGGCGCTGCACCCGCAGTCGGGCCGCGCCGTAGTCGCCGACCCTGGCGATCCCGTCCTGCAGCACGTCATGCGCCGCGTCGGCGACGGCGGCGATCGTGCGCGGGTCGTCCGTGCCGGTCAGGCGGACGAAGGTCTCGTTGACGTACTGGCAGGCGAGTTGCCCGTCGAGCAGGGCGACGCCGAACGGCAGGTCCGTGACAAGGGCGGAGAGCAGCGCATCCCGGTTCACGCCCATGGCGAGGGCCGCAGCGTCCATTGATGCGCCGACGGCGTCCCGTGGGGGGACCTCCGCGCCCACCGCTCCCTCCTCAGCGCCGGGCTCGGACCCGGCCGACAGAACTTACCCCATGATCACGCAGGTTTCGGGCAAACGCACCTGTGTTCGGCTCGCTGTCGTCCGGTTCACACGTGAGCGATCCGTGTGTGTCGTCGGCGTCACCGTTCGCTCACAGGAGTCCTGGGGGCTCGCGTTCCGATCCGGATTCCGACCCGGATTCGTCCGCGGGCTCCGCCAAGGCTGTCGACCGGTCGCCGACCGGCTCGGCGCGCGCCGGGCGGTGAGCTGGTGTACCCCGGAGGGAGGGGTTCGCACCGGTCTCGGAGGAGGGCGTCATGCGGCTACGGGAAGTGCCGACCCGCACGGTGGTCGGCGCGTTCGTGTTCCACTCCGGGTGGAGCAAGTGGAACGCCGACCAGCAGACCGCCGACGCGCTGCACAGCGTGGCCGCCGGCGCCTACCCGCCACTCGACCCGCTGCCCGCGGACAAGTTCACCAAGGCGCTCTCCGTCGCCGAGATGGCGGTAGGCGGCGCGTTGTTGGCGCCGTTCGTGCCGACGGCCGTCGCGGGCGCAGCGCTGACCGGCTTCTCCGGAGCGTTGTTGGGCGTCTACTTCCGCACGCCAGGCATGCGCGAGCCGGGCAGCATCTGGCCGACGCACCAGGGCATCGCGCTGGCCAAGGACTCGTGGATGTTCGCCATCGGCCTCGGTCTGCTCACTGACGCGGCGACCCGCCGCTGCTGGCACGGGCACGCCCACGGGCACGCCTACGGGCAGACTCATGAGCAGGCCCGTGCGGTCCACAGGGCTCGGGCCGCCGCCGCGACCCATGCCGCCCTCGCTGCTCGTGCCGCGCTCACCGCCCGGGCTGCGAGCGCGGGTCGGCCGGCCCGGCATCTTCGGTGACGCGACGACTCAGTTTGCCGCCGCCCGCGCGGACTTCTTGTCCGCCCGGTCGAGGCTGCGCTTGTCAAGGAAGTGCTTGAGCCGTTGCCACGGCCAGGTGTTGATCACCGCGTCCGGTGTCAGCCAGGCGCGTTGTGCCTGGCCCACGCCGTAGCGGGGGTTGTCCAGCTGGACCGTCGAGTGGGCGTCGCTGTCGATCGAGAAGTGGACGCCCGCCTGGTGGGCCCGTCGGATCAGTTCGTCGTTGAGGTCGAGCCGCTGCGGGGAGGCGTTGATCTCCAGCGCCGTCCCCGTGCGCGCGCAGGCCGCGAAGACCGCGTCCAGGTCCGCGTCGATGCCGCCGCGACGGCCGAGACGGCGCGTGGTGAGGTGCCCGATGATGTGGATGTAGGGGTTCTCGCAGGCCCGGATCAGGCGGCGGGTCTGCGCGTCGCGGCTGGCTCCGAAGTGGGAGTGGATCGAGGCGACGCAGAGGTCGAAGCCGGCCAGGAACTCCGCGGGCCAGTCGACGCCGCCGTCCGGGCCGATGTTGAGTTCGGTGCCGTGCAACAGCCGCATCCGGCCGTACTGTCCGGCCAGTTCGCGCAGCCGCTCCCGCTGGGCGAGCATCTTCTCGTCGGTCATCCGCTGCATGACCAGGTCGGGCGCGTGGTCGGTGACCGCGGCGTAGGTGTAGCGGCGCGCGGCGCAGGTGGCGAGCATCTCGTCGAGCGTGGCGATGCCGTCGGTCAGGTCGGTGTGCAGGTGCAGGTCGCCGCGCAGGTCGCGGACGGTGACCAGGGTGGGCAGCCGGTCGTCGAGTGCCGCCTCGATCTCGCCCCGGTCCTCCCGCAGGGGCGGCGGGATCCACGGCAGGCCGAGCGCGGCGTAGACCTCGTCCTCGGTGGCGGACGCGATCCGCTCCTCCGTCGACGTGTCGAAGAGGCCGTACTCGGAGAGCTTGAGCCCCGCTTTGACCGCCATGGTCCGGAGCCGGATGTTGTGGGCCTTGGAGCCGGTGAAGTACACCAGCGCCGCGCCCCGCGCGTCCGGCGGGACCACCCGTAGGTCGACCTGGAGCCCGCGCGCGGTTCGGATCGAGGTCTTGGTCGGGCCGTGGACGATGACCTCGCCGCCGTCCGTGACCAGCGGGAGCGCGACGAAGGCGTCCATCAGCGGGCCCGAGTCCTCGGCCGAGGCGAGGATGTCGAGGTCGCCGACCGTCTCCCGGAACCGGCGCAGCGAGCCCGCGTAGGTGCAGTCGTGGCAGCCGCGCACCGTGGACAGCGCGGCGACGATCTCGTCCGCGACGTCGAAGGCCACGTCCAGCGTGGTCCGCTCCGAGGACTGCTGGAGCAGGTCCAGGCCGTGCAGGATGTTCTGCTCGGTGCGGCCGCCGAAGCCCGGCAGGTCGTGCAGCCGTCCGGCCTCGGCGGCCTTGCGCAGTTCGGCGGGGGTGGAGACGCCCAGCTCGCGGTGGAGGGTGAGCGCCTTGCGCGGACCGAGGCCCGGGATCGCGGTCATCTCCCGCACGCCCGGCGGGATCTGGGCGCGCAGCGCCTCCAACGCCTGGATCGCGCCGGTGCTGCGGAACTCGTCGACCTTCTCCGCCACGGACTTGCCCACGCCGGGGATCTCGCGCAGCCCCTTGGCGTCCAGTCCGGCCAGGTCGGCGCCGTGACCGGCGATCGCCCGCGCCGCCTTGGTGTAGGCGCGGGCCCGGAAAGCGTCCCCGCCGGTGAGGGTCAACAGGTCGGCGTACTCGTCCAGGAGCGCGGCGACCTCGTCGTTGAGCCGGGCCATGGGCTCAGCCTACGGTCGCCCTGGGCGCCGCGCATGCGACGTCAGTCGCGCGGGTGGAGCTCGGCGCCGCAGCGCCGGCAGGTGGCGGCCCTCGGGTCGTCCGGGGCGGCGTCGCACTGCGGGCAGAGACGGTTACGCTGGTCCGCCGCAGGCCAGGGGTCTGCGTTCGGTCTGCGGGTGCTCGGGACCAAGATCAGCCCTACCGTGTAGAACGTGACAAAGGCGGACAAGGGTGACGGAGGGCGCCCCGCAGGGCCGATGAGCCCGGCGGGGAGCGTCCTGTGGGCGTTGCTGCCCCTGTTCACGATCGGACTCGGCACCTTCGCGGTGCTGGGCTGGGCCGCCTGGTGGTTGCAGCAGCGGGCGCTGGCCGTGCTGTCCGGGATCGCGCTGGCAGTCACGGTCGTCGCGCTGGTCATGGCCGACGCGCCGACCGACTCGGTCGAGAGCACGACGGCCGGCGGACTGGTCTCCGTGGTGCTGGTCGGCGGTGGGTTGGGCGCAACCTTCTCGGTGCGTCGACGCCTGGTCGGGGCGCCGCTCGCGCGGGAGGCGCTGCCGTCCCCGGAGGAGGCCGCGAACGAGGCGGTCCTGGCGGACGCGAGGGCGCGTCGGGAGCTCCGGGTCCACGCGCGCGAGTTGCTGGCCGACGACCCCGGGCTCGCCCGCGAACTCCGGATCGGCCGCCCGGACCTGCCCCGCGCCTACGACGACGGCGGTCTCGCCGACGTCAACCACGTCCCCGCGCCGGTCCTGGCGTCCCTGCCCGGCATGACGCCGGACCTGGCCCGGCAGATAGTCGAGACCCGGGAGTCGCGCGGCAGCTTCACCTGCATCCAGGAGCTGGAGGTCTTCGCCGATCTTCCTGACGAACTCGCGGTGGAGCTGGCGGACCGCCTGCTGTTCCTGAACTGAGTGAATATCCATCGCAGAACGGATGGTGACGTGACGTCAGGGTTTGTCGTTGGCGTGGGTGGGGGGTGGGGGATCGCCCGGTCCATCCCGTGTGTCCCAATTTTCTCCCATTTAACCGTGGCATCGTCGGCTTTCAGCACGTAGCGTGGGGGGCCGGGGGAGCGGCGGACGGGCGAGCGGACTCGGGAGCAGCTCATGGTGGCAGTCCTCAAACTGGCGGCGGTACTGGTGCTGGGCGCCGGTGCACTTCTTCCTGCGGCGGCCTCGCCCGGGCATGCGGCGACGTCGACGATTTCGAAATCGTCGGCGCAGTCGGCGCAGTCGGCACCGTCGACAACGGCGTCCGGGAGTACCGGTCAGACGAGCCCGCCGGTGGTCCTGGACTGCTCCGGCAAGCCCCAGTCGCAGCCGAGCCAGTACGTGCTGGCCTGCGGGGACGGCAACAACTACCTGACCTCCGCGCACTGGACCCGCTGGGACGGCGTGTCGGCGTACGCGACGGCGACGGACGTGGCCAACGACTGCCAGCCGTACTGCGCAGCGGGGCACTTCCACAGTTTCCCGGTCGACGTCACCCTCACCGACCCGGTCCCGTGGCAGGGCCACGCGGGCCAGACCCGGTACACCAAGGTGACGCTCTTCTACCCGGGACCGAGGCCCGCCCACGCGGCGCAGACGGTGACCCTCCCGTTGGCTGCGGGTCCGGCGATTTCCTCGGCGACGTAGACAGTTCTGCACTCAGGTAGGTGCAACTGCTACTGCTACAGGTGCAAAGCGCGGAAGAGGCCGAGGGTGTTGGCCATCAGGAACACCGCGTAGACGCACAGCAGCAGACCGGCCACCCGGGCGGGCAGGCGGCGCGCCGCCGTCCGGGTGGCTGCCGCGCCGTCGAAGCCGAAGCCGTCGCCGAGGGTGCGCATCGCCCGGGTCGGGGCCAGCAGCAGGGTGCCGCCGACGGCGAGCAGGGTGAAGGTGATGATGCAGGGCAGGGCGGCGAGTTCGATCAGGCCCACGGGGTGGTCTCCTCCGATTTCCGGTTCAGGCTCAGCGGCTCAGCGGTTTCGAGCTCAGCTGGCCAGGGCCACGCCGTGGCCGTGGTTGTGGTGGTGGCGCAGGCCCAGCCGGGCCAGCAGGCCCGCGCGTGGAGTGGGCAGGAAGGTGACGTCGCCGGGCCGCACCGCCACGGACTCGACGGCCTGCCGCAGGGTCTCCGACCGGACCACGGTCGGCTGGACCCGCACCGGCTCCTCGGGACCGATCGCGTCCGAGACCAGCTCGTCGAGCTGGTCGCACGCGCGGCGCTCCCAGTCGCGTGCCAGTTCCGGACACGGGTGCGCCCGGTAGAGCTGCTCGCCGCCGACCGGGTACCAGGCCAGCACGGGGACCAGCGCGGCATGCTGCCGCCGCGCCTCCTCCGCCGCGCGACGCAGCAGCGCGACGTCTCCGACCTCGTCGCTCACGCCGACGATCACTCGTGAGGTCTCAGTCATGGCACACGCTTCTTTCTGGCCCTCGGGCTTCCTGGCGTTCCGGCGTTCTGGCGTACGGATGTTCCGAACGGCAGAACAGCGCTACGGCGGTCCACCCGGACCGCCCGACTCCATTGGACGGCGTGAAAAGGTGTGCCACCAGGGCCATTGACGCGCTCCATACGCCTGCGGCCCGCTCCTTGACGCCTCCCTGACCCGTCCCTGGGCCCGGTGTTCGAGTGACGCGCAAACTGGGCAGGGAGCGGACGCGAGGGTGGCGGACGGTGGCGGGCGAGGAGAGGGTGCGATGAGCGATGCCGGCGGGATCGTCACCGGCGTCTTCCTGGGTGTCGGCGGGGTCGTCGCCTATCTGGCGGGGATCGTCGGCATGGGGCAGACGCGCCGGATCCGTCACGACGGCCGTCGGGTGCGTGCCCTGGTCCGGCTCCGGCCCGGTGCCACCCGGCCGTTGCTGCAGTTCACCACGGATGACGACCGCGAGCTGGTGATGGAGGTCTACGGCCCCTCCGGGCTGCGGGACGGCAGTGAGGTCTGGCTCCGCTACGACCCGGCCGATCCGCGCGAGGTGGTGGTGGAGGGCCGTGAGGGCAGCGGGCGCGAACGGGTCTTCGTCGCGCTCGGGGTGGTGGCGGTGCTGGCGGCGCTGGCGCTGCTGGTCGGGCCGGGCTGAGCTGCGGAAAGGCGGCCGGACAGGCGGCAGCGGGGGTGCGTTCGGACGCCCGCGTCAAGGGTTCGTCAGGAGATCGGCCAGGGGCGTGAAGGAGGCGTCAGGGCGGTCAGGTCGAGGTGCAGAACCCGGCTAGGTTCTCTGGTCAGGGGGAACCAGGCCCGCAGTTCCGTGGGGGAGCAACGGGCCGGGGGTTTGCTTTCCGCCGGTCAAGCCTTGCAGGGCGGCGACCGGTAAAGGTGGGAGAGCAACAGCGAGGGGCGTGCGGCCCGAGGGAGAGCCGCGCGCCCCTTTTCCTTTTGTCTCTGCTTCCCCTTGTCCTGACCCGGGTTGACCGAAACCCCGCTTGTTTCGCAACGCCCGGGCGACCCTCCGGTCTCAGCCGGATAAAGGACCGATAAGAGCGCGTATCGGTTCCTGGGGGCCGCGCAAGGAGGGCGTCAAGGATGTGCTGACGGCATCTGCACGTGCGCTTTCCTTTCGGTTGCCGCCCATAGGGCGGCGCCGCCCGGGAACTCTCCCGGCCGGATCACGCCTTCGTTCTTCTGGGGTGGCCTTCCCATGCAGGACCTGTTCTTCGTCGGGGTGACGATCGTGGTGTTCGCGGTCCTCGCCTTGATTGTCAAGGGGGTTGAGCGGCTGTGAACGCCGACAACATCATCGGCCTGATCGTGTCGATCGGCCTTGTCGCCTACCTCATCGCGGCCCTGATCCGTCCGGAGAAGTTCTAGTGAACCCTACCCTCGCGGGCTTTCTGCAGGCCCTCGCCCTGGTAGGAGCGCTGGCGCTCTCCTACCGGCCGCTGGGCGACTACATGGCCTACGTGCTGACGACCCGTAAGCACCTGCGCGTGGAGCGCGGCATCTACAGACTGATCGGCGTCGACGGTGACGCGGAGCAGACCTGGGCCGCCTATCTGCGCTCGGTATTGGCCTTCTCGTTCGTCTCGGTCCTCTTCCTCTACGCGTTCCAGCGGCTGCAGGAGCACCTGTGGCTCTCGCTCGGCTTTCCGGCGGTCTCGCCGGCGGTGGCGTGGAACACCGCTGCGTCGTTCGTCACCAACACCAACTGGCAGTCGTACTCGGGTGAGTCGACGATGGGCCACCTGGTACAGATGGCGGGACTGACGGTCCAGAACTTCCTCTCGGCCGCCGTCGGCATCGCCGTCGTCACCGCGCTGATCCGCGGCTTCATCCGTCAGAAGACCGACCTGTTGGGCAACTTCTGGGTCGACCTCAGCCGGCTGACGGTGCGGGTGCTGCTGCCGATCTCGGTCGTCTTCGCTCTTGTCCTGGTCGCGGGCGGTGTGGTCGAGAACCTGCACCTGCCGACGATCATCCACACGCTGAGCGGTACCGCGCAGTCGATCCCGGGTGGTCCGGTGGCCTCGCAGGAGGTCATCAAGGAGCTGGGCACCAACGGCGGCGGCTTCTACAACGCCAACTCGGCGCACCCGTTCGAGAACCCGAACCCGTTCACCAACCTGCTGGAGATCTACCTCCTGCTGGTGATCTCGTTCGCGCTGTGCCGCACCTTCGGCACGATGGTGAAGTCGCAGAAGCAGGGCTACGCGATCGTCTCGGTCATGGGCCTGTACTGGGCCGCCTCGGCTGCGCTGATCTCGTTCTTCGAGAACCAGCACTCGGGCATCGCCGCCCACATCGCCGGTGCGGCGATGGAGGGCAAGGAGGTCCGCTTCGGCATCCCGGGCAGCTCGCTGTTCGCCGCCTCGACCACGCTGACCTCGACCGGTGCGGTCAACGCCGCGCACGACTCGCTGACGCCGCTCGGCGGTGGCGTGACGATCCTGAACATGATGTTCGGTGAGGTCGCGCCCGGCGGTACCGGTTCGGGCCTCTACGGCATCCTGGTGCTGGCGATCGTGACGGTCTTCGTCGCGGGTCTGATGGTCGGCCGCACGCCGGAGTACCTGGGCAAGAAGCTCGGTGGCCGCGAGATGAAGTTCGCCTCGCTCTACATCCTGACCACGCCCTCGATCGTGCTGGTGGGTACCGGTCTGGCGATGTCGCTGAAGGCCGGTCACGGCGGCGGTATGAACAACACCGGCCCGCACGGCTTCTCCGAGGTCCTCTACGCGTTCACCTCGGCCGCCAACAACAACGGTTCCGCGTTTGCCGGTATCACGGTGACCAGTAACCACTGGCAGGAGGCCCTCGGTCTGGCGATGCTGTTCGGCCGGTTCCTGCCGATGGTCTTCGTCCTGGCGCTCGCCGGTTCGCTGGCCAAGCAGCAGCACGTGCCGGCGTCGACCGGCACGCTCAAGACCCACAGCCCGCTCTTCGTCGGCATGTTGTCCGGCGTGATCCTGATCGTCGTCGGGCTCACCTACTTCCCGGCCCTGGCGCTCGGGCCGCTCGCGGAAGGCCTCCACTGATGTCCACACCCACCCTGCACTCTCCGGAGGTCACGCCGGAGTCCCCGCAGCCCGAGCTTCCGGCTGAGCGTCGGATCGGCGGGGGCCTGCTCGACCCCAAGCAGCTGCTCAAGTCCTTCCCGGACGCGTGCAAGAAGCTCGACCCGCGGGTGATGTTCAAGAACCCGGTCATGTTCGTGGTCGAGGTGGGCTCGGTGCTCACCACGCTGTCCGCGATCGAGAAGCCCAGCGTCTTCGCCTGGGTGATCACCGTCTGGCTCTGGCTGACCGTCGTCTTCGCCAACCTGGCCGAGGCCGTCGCCGAGGGCCGTGGCAAGGCGCAGGCCGACACGCTGCGCAAGACCCGTACGGACACCCTGGCGCGGCGCGTCGTCGGCGCCTGGGCCCCGGGTGCCACGGAGGTCGCCGAGGAGGAGATCTCCGCCACCCAGCTCAAGCTGGGTGACCACGTCATAGTCCAGGCCGGTCAGGTCATTCCCGGTGACGGTGACGTGGTCGAGGGTGTCGCCTCGGTGGACGAGTCGGCGATCACGGGTGAGTCGGCTCCGGTCATCCGTGAGTCGGGCGGTGACCGTTCCGCGGTGACCGGTGGTACGAAGGTGCTATCGGACCGGGTCGTCGTGAAGATCACGTCGGAGCCGGGCAAGACCTTCATCGACCGGATGATCGCGCTGGTCGAGGGTGCCGCTCGGCAGAAGACGCCGAACGAGATCGCGCTGAACATCCTGCTGGCGTCGCTGACCATCGTCTTCCTGCTGGCAGTTGTCACGTTGCAGCCGATGGCGAAGTACGCCGGTGCGCCGCAGACGATCGTCGTGCTGGTGTCGCTGCTGGTCGCGCTGATCCCGACGACGATCGGTGCGCTGCTCTCCGCGATCGGCATCGCCGGTATGGACCGGCTGGTGCAGCGCAACGTGCTGGCGATGTCCGGTCGCGCCGTCGAGGCCGCGGGCGACGTCTCCACGCTGCTGCTGGACAAGACCGGCACCATCACCTTCGGCAACCGCCAGGCCGCCGAGTTCGTGACCGTCGGGGGTGCCGACGCGAACGAGGTCGCGAGTGCCGCGCAGCTCTCGTCCCTCGCGGACGAGACGCCCGAGGGCCGTTCCATCGTGGTGCTGGCCAAGGAGAAGTACGGTCTGCGCGAGCGTGCGCAGGGCGAGTTGGCCCACGCCGAGTGGATCGAGTTCACCGCCCAGACCCGCATGTCGGGTGTGGACCTGGACGAGACGACCGGCCTCCACGCCATCCGCAAGGGTGCCGCTGCCGCCGTCGCGACCTGGGTCCAGGAGAACGGCGGGCAGACGTCCAACGAGCTGGACGTGGCGGTCGAGCGGATCTCCAACCTCGGTGGTACGCCGCTGGTGGTCGCGGAGAAGAAGGGCGATGCCCCGGCCCGCGTGCTGGGCGTCATCTACCTCAAGGACGTCGTCAAGCCCGGCATCAAGGAGCGCTTCGCGGAGATGCGCACCATGGGCATCAAGACGGTCATGATCACGGGTGACAACCCGCTGACGGCCGCCGCGATCGCCGAGGAGGCGGGCGTGGACGACTTCCTCGCGGAGGCGACTCCCGAGGACAAGATGGCCCTGATCAAGAAGGAGCAGGAGGGCGGCCGTCTGGTCGCCATGACCGGTGACGGCACCAACGACGCTCCCGCGCTCGCGCAGGCGGACGTCGGCGTGGCTATGAACACCGGTACCTCGGCCGCCAAGGAGGCCGGGAACATGGTGGACCTGGACTCCAACCCGACCAAGCTGATCGAGATCGTCGAGATCGGCAAGCAGCTCCTGATCACCCGCGGTGCGCTGACCACCTTCTCCATCGCCAACGACGTCGCGAAGTACTTCGCGATCATCCCGGCCATGTTCGCCAGCGTGTACCCCGGCCTCGGCAAGCTGAACATCATGCAGCTGCACAGCCCGACGTCGGCGATCGCCTCGGCGATCATCTTCAACGCGCTGATCATCATCGGCCTGATCCCGCTGGCCCTGCGTGGCGTCCGCTACCGGCCCTCGACCTCGCAGTCGCTGCTCCGCCGCAACCTGGGGATCTACGGCATCGGCGGTCTGATCCTGCCGTTCGTCGGCATCAAGCTGATCGACCTCGTCGTCATGTACATCCCCGGCCTGCACTGAGCACTCCGTACGGAGAAGAAGAGAAGTGATGAATCGTCATGGCTAAGCCCCTCCCCACCTCGGTGCGGAACCACCTGACGGGTCTGCGGATCCTGCTCCTGTTCACGGTGCTCTGCGGCCTTGCCTACCCGCTGGCGATCACCGGGATCTCCCAGGCGGCCTTCAGCGACCAGGCCAACGGCTCGCTGGTCAAGAACGCGCAGGGACAGGTCGTCGGCTCCTCGCTGATCGGCCAGAACTTCACCGTCCTCTCCAAGGACGGCAAGTCCCAGACGCCGGACTCGAAGTACTTCCAGTCCCGTCCGTCGGCGGCCGGAGCGCTCGGCTACGACCCGACCGCGTCCGGCGCCACCAACAAGGGCACCAACGACGCCGGTCTGGCCGCGACCTACACCCAGCTGAAGGCGGCCCTGGCCGCGTTCAACGGAGTGTCGCAGAGCGCGGTTCCGCCGGACGCGATCACCTCGTCCGGCTCCGGCCTGGACCCGGACATCAGCCCCGCCTACGCGGCCATCCAGGTCAACCGGGTCGCCAAGGCCCGCGGTCTGTCGGTGGCTACCGTTCAGGCGCTGGTCACGAAGTACACGCAGGGCCGTGACCTCGGCTTCCTGGGCGAGCCCCGCGTGAACGTGCTGGAGCTCAACACCGCTCTGACCAACCTCGGCTGAGTCGACGTCAGGCAGCAGTATCCGCAGTACCCGCAGTACCCCGTAGTACGCATCACCGGTCCGGCCGCGCGGAGCAGATCGGCTCCGCGCGGCCGGACCGCACAGATCGTCACTCGTAACTCGCAAGGGAGTTCCTGGTGTCAGCGCGGAGCGGGTCGGTCCCGCCGGGCAGGTTGAAGGTCTTCCTCGGCTCGGCGCCGGGCGTGGGCAAGACCTACAAGATGCTCGACGAGGCGCAGCGCAGACTGGCCCGAGGGCAGGACGTGGTGGTCGGCTATGTCGAGTGCCACAAACGCCCGAATACCGAGGCGCTGCTGACCGGTCTGGAGACTGTGCCACGGCTCGAACGCGAGTACCGCGGCGGCCGGTTCACCGAGATGGACGTGGACGCGGTGATCGCCAGGGCGCCGCGCGTCGCCGTGGTGGACGAACTGGCCCACACCAACGTGCCCGGCGGGCGCAACGCCAAGCGCTGGCAGGACATCCAGCAAATCCTCGACGCGGGCATCGACGTCCTCACGGCCGTCAACGTGCAGCATCTCGAGTCGCTCAACGACGTGGTTCAGAAGATCACGGGGGTGCCGCAGCGGGAGACCGTCCCGGACGAGGTGGTGCGCCGCGCCGACCAGATCGAGCTGGTCGACATGGCCCCCGAGGGCCTGCGCCGACGGATGGCCCACGGCAACGTCTACACCGCCGAGAAGGTCGACGCCGCCCTCTCCAACTACTTCCGCGTCGGCAACCTCACCGCCCTGCGCGAACTGGC